>DATFDT010000280.1:0-30169 GCA_035251975.1 Pyrinomonadaceae bacterium
CGGATAATCCGACAAGAGTCGGTGCAACAACGTCGACCCATGATACGACGCCTCAACGGGCACATCGCCGACATATACCAATCTTGGCAACAGTTGTTGTCTCACGCGTCCAAATCATTTAGCGCACTTTTTGTAAATCTCAATCACACGTGGCCGGATCGTCTCTTGGTTCAGTTGCTCAGCCGCAATGTCTGCATTAAGTCTCGCAGCCTGTTCTACCAGTTTGTCGTCGCTCAGGGCACGTTGTATTGCCCGCGCGATAGCCTCAAGCTGTTCGGGCGGAACTAACAGTCCATTCTCCCCATCACGAATCCACTCGGCAGTCGAAACGGTATCAGACTGAATTGGAAACGCGCCCATTATCATAGCTTCCAACATGGTTACCGGAGTTCCATCGGCGAGTCCGATTCCCATAGCAATTCGTGCCCGACCCATTAACTTGACAACCTCATGACTGTGACTCTGAGGAAGGACGCTAAGCTTTATACCGATCTCTTGCGCAAGGTTTTCGGCGTGTTGTCTAACGTCTTGAGTGGCCGAGTATACGATCACTTCAAAATCCTTTAACTGCTGCGCGCCGATCGTTTTTAGAGCTTCAAGTGCAATTAATGCCCGCCCTCCCCATTCCTCGCTTTGGTATCCCTTAATGGCAATCACTTTACGATCTGCTATCGGAATGCCGGAACCGAATTGTTTCATCTCTTGCAGATCGAATCCGCCGGTGACGGGAAAAACTCCCAACACTTCACCACGCAGACCAAAATCTCTCGCGAGTTGCACATCTCTTTGACAGTCTGCGATGAAGTAATCACACGTCGAAAGCACTTCGCGGATTTTTGGTTGATGATCGGAACGGCGCCCGAAAAAGAAAATATCGCTGCCCCACGAAGAGTAGATCCAGGGTGGCAACTGTTGACCGTTAAGCTGCTTGCGACTCATAAGCGTCAGGTAGCCACAACGTTGCATCTCGAGGCTATGAATCACATCAGGCCGCAAACTACGAATTAGTCGTGCCAAACGCGCTGGTTGTTTGAACCGATTAAAATTTTGAATCAAGGCCGTCACACTGCGTCTGCCACGTCGCAAGGGCCAGGTCAAACCGGTCTGCCGTACTGTTGCAGGAACGTATTCTTTGGGTCTCTGCACGAGCGTATGGACCGTTACATTTTCGAGCTCGGGATGAATTCCATCATAGGCGCTGTAGGGAAACACGTGGATGTCCCAATCCTGACCTTCCAACTGTTTGATCCAACGCGCGACGTGAATGCTTTCGCCTAATGTTACAAAGAGAATTCTCAAGCGCTTGGACCACTATTGCGTGCTAGCTCGCCAGGCAGAAATAAGCAGGTATTGGTCAAACTCGATCTTGCCATGTGGAGGATTGGAAGTTTGATGAAGCAGATCAACCCATGGTCCATACGAGCAGACTGATACGTGAAATTTCTGCTCAGCCAAAACCGTTAATGTGCGGGCCAGATCATTTGGTTTTGAATTCGTCAGGTGAAACTCAATGACGAGGTTATTAACATTACGTAAAGTATCACCGCAATCGACTATAACTTCAGCCTCAGCGCTTTCGATGTCGAGCTTGACCAGGTCAAACTTTGTTTTTGCAAGGTAATCGGCTAGTCGAACGGTTTCCACTCGGTGCTGCCTGCCGCCCGGAACAAGCGCCGTAAGCCGCTTCGCTTCCTCGCGTTCGGCAACGACTCGATTGGCGTCTGCACCTTCAGAGAAAAAACCTATACTCCCATTACTGGTCCACAACGCCTTTTCAACGACTTCGACATCGTGAATTTTATTCGCTGTTAGATTGTGCCGTAGTAAATCGCAGGCGCTGGGATCGGGTTCAAAGGCAATAATCGTTGCATCCGGAAAGTGTTGTTTGTAGTGAATCGAACTAATACCGATATTGGCGCCACCGTCGAGGATTACAGGGTTTTTCCTGGTACACGGAAAGTCGTTCCACCGTTTTACGATAACTACGTCAAAGGCCGAGAGTAGCGAAGTTGCATCGAGATACTTCAATTGCCACTCGCCGGCGTTCACAAAGCCAGGTTGATATCGCGGTATCCCTGCCAACTTCGCCTGCAATTGCCGGTAGGTGGCGAGATCCTGATTCGATGGCCGCCGAAGTCTGGATTTGACCAGTGATAGCACCTTTTTCATTGTGAATTTTTAAATCGACAGAAAACGGCGAGAGCAGTGTTGCGGATCGCGAGGTCAGGTATTCAAAGCGTTTTTAAGTACCGGCTTCCTTTTCGTAATACTTCTGCCCGTAATAACTCTGGTGGTAGTAATAGTAGTCGTGAGATTGGAGATTGACGTTGTTGAGCACCACGCCGAAGATCTTCGCGCCGACATCGTTCAACAATTGTTTAGACCGCCGCACGATGTGCCTCGAACTCTTGCCGCCATGGACCACGAGCAGCACCCCGTCAACCATCGTCGAGATCAACACACCGTCTGTGAACGAGCTGACCGGCGGTGAATCAACGACCACGTGCGTGTAGTTCGCTTGCAGCGTCGTGATCAGCCTGCGCATCTGATCGGAGCCGAGCAGTTCAGCAGGGTTCGGCGGAATCGGGCCCGACGTCAGCACACTCAACCCGCTTTCCTGATCTGCCGTGACCATCGATAACATATCGTCTTCGCTGGCATCACTCGAAAGA
This sequence comes from Pyrinomonadaceae bacterium, assembly GCA_035251975.1. Lineage (GTDB taxonomy): Bacteria > Acidobacteriota > Blastocatellia > Pyrinomonadales > Pyrinomonadaceae > PSRF01. The sequence goes on from DATFDT010000280.1 coordinate 2,673, forward strand.
ATCGAACTGAGACCTAGCTGCCCGTGCATGTCGAAGATCGATTGCAGACGCGGGCGACGCATATCGGCATCGATGATCACCACGCTCGCGCCTGTTTGAGCGAGACTGATCGCCGTGTTGACCGCAGTCGTTGTCTTTCCTTCACCAGGCAGACTCGACGTGACGAGCAGAGATTTCGGCGCGCGCCCGGCCGTCGAGAGCAACACTGACGTGCGCAGGTGTCGATAAGCTTCTGCGAGCGGCGAACGGCTATCGACGTTCATCAACAACTCCGAATTGCCGTTGCCGTTTCCGTTGCCGTTGCCCCCTTTTTGCAAAGCCGTCGTCGTCTTTGATTTCCCGGAAAGTACGCGACGACGCGCGGCGCTGCCAACCGATGGAATCACTGCGAGTGCCGGCAGGTGCAACACGCGCTCGACCTCCTCGGTCGAGTGGACGGTATCGTCGAGGTATTCGAAGAAGAGCGCGAGCCCGATCCCGAGTCCGATCGACAAGAAGAAAGCGGCGATGACCGTGCGGGTCCGATTTGGACCAACAGGCGTGTCGGGCGTCAAAGCATAGTCGACGATCGAGATGTTGTTTGGCTTTCCGGCCAGTACGACGTCGTTTTCTTTTGCACCTTGCAGCAGTCCATTGAGCAGAGACTTATTCGTCTCAATCTCCTGTTGAATGATGCGGTAGTTGATTGCGGCCTCGTTCTGCGAAAGCGTTTGCGCGCGTTGTTGCTCGAACGCTTTGCGCAGCGATTGTTCGCGTTCGAGTGCCTGTTGATAACGAGTGTTCAGGTTTGTCAGGAGGGTTGCCGACTTGCGACTGCGCAGATCCTTTAGCTGTTTATCGAGCTCGGTGATCTGCTGATCGACTTCCTTCACTTCCGGTGCTTCTTCTGTCGCGTCGACAAGCAGGAGGGCGCGTTTCTGCCGCAACTCGATCAGTTTCGCTTCGAGGTCACCATTTTGTTTTGCAGCCTCATCGACGAGGGCATTAGCGGCATCGGGCGTCTTAGCGGCGTTGTAAGCAGCTTCAGCAGTCTTCCGCTCGTTTTCTGCCTGCAATAGCTGCTGGTTAAGACCAGCGAGACGCTCGACAACCGTGTTCTGATTGGGATCGAGCGAGATGATCTGATTGTTCTTGGCATAGTTGACGAGTCGTTCTTCAGAGGTGCGAATCTGTTGTTGCAGCTCGGCGATGCGTTTCTGAAGGAAGTCGCCGGTCGTGCTGTTCGCTTCCGTTCGCTTCTCTAGATTCGAGAACACGTAAACTTCCGCGATCGCGTTCACGACCTTCTCTGCGACACTCGGATCCGTGTGTGTAAACTTGATATCGATGAGACGTGTCTCTTTGTAATAACCACGCGTCTCTTTCACCGGCTCGACTCTCAACCCCGCGAGAATCGTGTTGACATACGGCGCGAGTCGCTTTGCTTCGTTTAGATCCTCCCGCGCTGTTGCCTGTGCGACGCTCGTCGTGAGCGGTAACTGATCCGGTTGCTTGGGAACTTCCGGCGGCTTGCTGCCGAGTCCGACCATTCGCAGGAGCGTCTGCCACGTTGACTGCCGTTGCGCGCCTTTGAAGAAATCGGGGTTGTGTTCGAGATCGAGGGTGCGGACGACGCGTCGCATCAATCCGGGACTGACGAGGATCTGGAGCTGCGTGTTGAAGTAGATGGGATCGTCAGTTGGACCATAGATCGGGCGCGTGTTGTTGACGAGATTGCCCGACTCTTCGAGATCGACCTGCACGCGCGACTGCGCTTCGAACAAGTCCGGCTTGCGAGCGACGTACACAACCGCCAGCATCGTGACCAGCGCCACGATGCCGATGACGAGCCAGAGACGTTTGCGAATCGCTCGCCAGTAGTCGAGCAGGTGAACTTCGTGTTCGGCGTTGGGATCGACGCCGTAATTGTAAGACTGTGGCGGCTCGATGGGCCGCTCGAACGCCTCGAGTCTGGGCTCAGGCTTTACGAGCTGTTTGTCTGGGTTCATGATTTCGCTCTTCTCTGTGCAACCTCTGCGTTCTCTGTGTCTCTGTGGTTAACTGATTCACAGCACTAACTCACCACAGAGACACAGAGAACCCAGAGGTTGCACAGAGAAAGTTTCACGGTACAACCCGCACGGGCAGTTGGCTCACGCTTGGCACAACGCCCTGGACCAGGCTGCGCAGGAAGCTCTTCCCTGCTGATGTTGGAACGTCGATGATGTCGTTTGGCGCGAGTGCGAGATCTTCGGAGCTCTTCTTCTCGATCGCCGCAAGATCGACGGTGATCTCTTTCCTGATCGTCGTGCCGGGTTCCTGACGAAGAACGCGGATCTTGTCTTTTTTCGTATCCTGCCTGAGACCGCCGGCCATCGCGATCGCGCGCGTCAAGGTGATCGGCTCTTTCAAAGGAATCGTGAGTGGCATGAAGACGTTGCCGACGACGTAGACCTGATCCGCTTCGGGCAACGTCACGATATCGCCGGTTTCGAGATACGGATTTGATTTCGGATCGCCCTGAAGAACGTCGCTAAGTTTGTAACTGCTGAATGCTGCAGAAGTGTCAGTCTCGGCAGTCTGCTTACAAGGTGATGCAGCGGTTGAATGGACGATGTTGATCGTCTGCCCGGCTTTCGTAGATGGTCCTTTGGCGTAAGTCAGTAGTTCTAATAGACGCACGCGTCGCTGTAGCTCGAAGCGACTCTGCTCGTTGACGGCGCCGATGATCGCGACCTGTTTTGAGTGGTACTCCTTGATGAAGACGTCGACCTGAAGATTTTTGTAATACCTGGCGTAACGGGTTGAGATCTCTTTTGCTAATTCGCCTTCGGTGAGACAGGCTGCTTGTATGTCGTTATCGACTAGCGGCATGCGAATCATGCCGTTGCCTTCGACGCGAACCGCCTCACGAGATAGCTGCGGGCGATTGTAGACGCGTATGTCGAGAACGTCGCCCGGACCGATGCGATAGCGATCGTCCTGCGCGTAAACAGGTACGAGAAAAATTACGAGGGCAATGATTGTTTTCATGAATTATTTGCCAGACATCCCTATGCGCCGGGATAGAAGGGCTTCGCGCATGTGATTCGGATGTGCCAGATTCAAAACTGTGTTACTCAACAACACCAGTAGCTCCTCATGCTCGCGTCTGAAGAGACCCGTGAGCGGCTGCTCGCCCGTCTTCACGACGATACCTTCCCTCACCCACTGCCAGAACTGCGTCTGTGTCGTCCAAAACTGTTTCCGGTCGCGGCAGATCACGAGCGCTGTTTTCTTCTTCCGCTTTTTCTTCATTCAGACACACCTCGACCTTTGCGTGTTGTTCTCACACAGAAACCCGTTGGGGAAGCCTCTCTCGCGAGGCAGCATCCAGTTGTCAACTTGTCGGGCGCGAAACAGAATTCATCACGCCTGTATAACTGTCAAGTTTGTAAATGACAAAACCAGTTGTTCACGAGATCTGATCGACCATTTCGCACCAGAGGTGTCCGATGGTGATGTGAGCTTCCTGTACGCGTGAGGTGCGGCTTGACGGGACAGCCACAGCGACATCGCACAGGGCTCCGAGCGGCTCAGCCGCCGCGCCGGTCAGTGCGATCGTTTTACATCCCAATTCGCGCGCCCTTTCAGCCGCACGTAGAACGTTTTTCGACTTACCACTCGTGCTGATCGCGATCAGCACGTCGCCTGTTTGCGCGAGTCCGGCGACTTGCCGCGCAAACACCTGGTCGTAGCCAAGGTCGTTGCTGACAGCCGTCAGCGCTGAAGTGTCGGTCGTGAGCGCGATGGCCGGCCACGAGCGTCTCTGTTTTTCGTAACAACCAACCAACTCGGCGGCGATGTGTTGCGCATCCGCAGCGCTGCCCCCATTTCCACACAACAAAACTTTTCGACCACTCGATAACGCCTCACAAATCATCTGACCGGATTGTTCGATTTTAGGGAGTGCGCCGTCGAGTACGTTTTGAATTGTGGCCAGGTGCTCTTGAAGCGAGTTGGTCAAAAATTGCACGTGTGGAAATTAACACAGTTTTCCGCCGTTGCCCACGGATATCCGTGTATTTTGTGTTACCCTGTGCCGCCACTCACAACATATGAGCAATTCAAATCCAACGCCGATGCTGCGTCAGTACCAGGAACTGAAGCAGCAACATCCGGGGACGCTGTTGTTTTTTCGTCTCGGCGACTTTTATGAACTGTTTTTTGACGACGCGCTGACCGGCTCGCGCGAGCTGCAAATCACACTCACCGCGCGACAAAAAGAGAGCAACAATCCGATTCCGATGTGTGGCGTGCCGCATCATTCTGCCGCGAACTACATCGCGCGTCTCGTGCGCAAAGGTTATCGCGTCGCGATCTGTGAACAGACTGAAGAAGCCGGCAAGACGAAGAAACTTGTACGGCGTGAGGTAGTACGTATCGTGACGCCGGGGACGCCGATCGATCCGCAGTTGCTCGAAGCACGCGAGCCCGTGTTTCTGGCGGCGGTTTGCAGCGCAGGCGAGTCGATTGGCGCGGCGTTTCTCGATATTTCGACGGGCGAGTTTCGCGTGACGCAGGAAACCGGGCGTGACTCGTGGATGCGCATTCGTGCGGCGCTCGAATCGTATGCGCCGCGTGAGCTTTTGTTTCCGGCATCGCTTGGCGCGCTTATCAAGGCGAGTCTCACAGGGAAAGTTCAAACTGCACCGTTGCCGTTGGAAAACTCGAATGGAGCTTCGACTGGCCGGGAAGAATTCGGTTTTGATGTGGCGCTGACGCCGCTCGACGATTGGCAGTGGACGAAAGACGATTGCTTCACGTTGCTTCTCGATCACTTCAAAGTCAAAACACTTGACGGCTACGGTCTCTCGCGAAAAGACGAAGCTATTCGTGCGGCCGGGGCGTGTTTGCGTTACGCGCGCGAGACTCAACGGGCAGCCGCTGAGCACGTCACGGATCTTGTTTACTTCGAGCCACAGGATCATCTCGTGCTCGATAGTGTCACCGTTCGGAATCTCGAGTTGGTTGAGTCGCTCGCTGGGGGCAGTGGTCGCTCGTTGTTGCAGGTTATCGATGAAACCGTGACTGGTATGGGTGCGCGACTGTTACGCGCGTGGTTATTACGGCCGTGCGTCAAGCGTGGTGAAGTCGAAGCACGCCTGGCTGCAGTTGCGGATCTGCTCGCGTCGCATGTGCGTCGTGACAAGTTGCGTGCGTTGTTGAAGGAAGTTTCGGATCTCGAGCGCGTGGTGGGCCGGATTAGTCTCGGCTCGGCTACACCACGCGATCTGTGTGCGATGTTGCGCTCGTTGAATCAGGTACCGGCGATTCGCGAAGTATTGAATGGGCTGGAGGCATCGCTCATCGAGGTGCTGGTCGAGAATACTGACGAGCTACCTGACATCCGCGACCTGATCACACGTGCGATCAACGACGATCCACCGATCAAACTCAGCGACGGCGACACGATCCGCGAAGGCTATTCAGCCGAGCTCGACGAGCTGCGATCTACCAGTCGTAACGCGAAACAGATCATTGCGGCGCTCGAAGCAACCGAGCGTGCGCGCAGCGGAATCGGTAATCTCCGAATCCGGTTTAATGGCGTATTCGGTTACTACATTGAAGTCTCAAAAGCGAATGCCGCGCGTGTTCCGGTTGAGTACGAACGACGCCAGACACTCGCGAATGCCGAACGCTTCACCACGCCCGAGCTGCGCGACTGGGAAAAGAAAGTGCTCGGCGCTGAAGAACGCATCGTGCAGCTCGAAACCGAGCTCTTCACGGACGTTTGTCGACAGATCGCAGCAGAAACGAAACGCATTCAGATGACTGCACGCGCACTCGCGGCGCTCGACGTGCTCGCCTCGTCTGCTGAGGTGGCTGCCCGTCGTCGTTATACGAGGCCGGGGCTGCACGATGGCGACGAACTCGAGATCATCCAGGGGCGTCACCCAGTCATCGAAGCCTTCATCGATGAACCGTTCGTGCCGAATAACGTTTATCTCAACAACTCGACTGACCGGCTGCTGATCATTACTGGTCCAAACATGGGCGGTAAGAGCACCGTGCTGCGACAGACTGCAATCATCTGCATACTGGCCCAAACCGGTTGCTTTGTTCCGGCTGAACGGGCGCGTCTGCCATTGCTTGACCGGATCTGGACCAGGGTTGGCGCCTCAGACGATCTCACGCGCGGGCGCTCGACGTTCATGGTCGAGATGACTGAGACAGCGGCGATCCTGCACAGCGCGACACCACGCTCGCTCGTGCTGCTCGATGAGATCGGGCGCGGAACAGCGACGTTCGATGGACTGTCGATCGCTTGGGCCGTGGCGGAATACCTGCACAACTCGGCAGACCATGCGGCGAAGACTCTGTTTGCGACGCACTATCACGAGCTTACTGAATTAGCCGAGCGTTTGCCGGGTGCGCAGAATTACCAGATCACGGCAACGGAGCGCGAAGGCGAGGTCGTATTTCTGCACCGTCTCGAACGCGGGCGCGCGTCAAAGTCTTACGGTATTGAAGTGGCGCGTCTCGCAGGGCTGCCGCCCGCCGTGATCGCGACGGCCCGCGAAGTGCTGACGCGCTTAGAACGTTATGAACTGGATGTGTTTGCAGCAGATAATGAGCTCGGCAAAGCAGCGCGTCGACGAGCCGCCGCGCAAGCAACTCTTTTCGATCTCGTAACCACGGATGACACGGATCGTTAAATCCGGATTTTGATCCGCGTCATCCGCGGTTCACTATTTCACCCGAAACCAGTCGCCTTTACCGTCATTCGTGCGGAGCATTCTTAAAATCTCGTCGTACGTGAACGGCCGTGCCCCGCGGCGACCGAAGACTGAGATTTGATTGCCGCTCTCGTCTACTGCACGGTCGCGGTCCAGTGGTTTTGAGATCGCAAGCGCTTCGCCCTTTGTCTTGAAGGTCGCGATTAGCGTTGGTCTTGGGCGCGGGCTGAAGCCGGCGTATTCGGGCATCGTCTCGGGCGATGTTAGTTGCAAGACGCGCATGCCATTCTTTCCATCCGCCACATAAGCAAACAAACTCGCATTCGTCATCGCTACCTTCACCTGATACACGTCGTTGAGTTTGCCGTCCGCGTTGTACGTTTGGTCGAGTCGCGGGTGCTCAGGCTGTTCGACGTCGACGATCGCGATCCCCTCAGATCCATTCGCCACATACGCATATGTTCGCGCGACGTAAACATCGTGAGCATGTCTTAAAGGAACAAAAGCTCCTTCAACCAGGCGCGTCTGTTCCGGCGTCGTCACGTCAACCACCTTCAAACCTTCATCATCGACTACAAACGCGTACCGGAACTGGATTGCCACCGACTTTGGATGCTTGAGGGCAATTCGGTTAATTAGCCGCGGATTTAACGGATCGTTGATGTTGACGATCACGAGTTCCTTCGAGGTCGTGATGTAAACCTGATTTCCGCCGATCGTTATGTTGTTGGCGTCGTTGAGCACACCATCAGGGTTGAAAGTAAGTGCCCGTTTCAAATAGTTGTTCAACGGATCGCCGTCCAGCAGCGTCGCTGCATTCACGAGGATTAGTCCCTCGTATTTATCAACGACATACAAGTACGCATAGAGCGGGTGGATCGCCTGCTCTTCATTCTCAGGTAGCTTTGTGCGCGCTGGATCAACCGCAAGCGTCGTCGGTGCGGCCACGGCTGTTGCATACTTCGTCTTCACCCAGAACTTCTGCCCGAAGCGCGACACCGGCGCGGTCACGATCCGCTCTGAAAACCCTTTCTGATCGATCTGCGCGACATCGTAGACACGCAACCCGCCTTCGCCCGCAGCCACGTACGCATACTCACCACGCAACTGCACTTGCAACACCTTCGGGTTGCCCACGTGCTCGTAAAACGTCTTCAACTCGCTCCCACCACGCACAAACCGATCGTAGTTCATCGGGTACGCGATCTTGTGCAGCGTGCTGCCAAACACCGCCTGTGGCTCCGACTGCTCTGTCGCAACCACGACTTCAAGCGCGTCATCCGCTGCGATGTAAACGTAACGACCCATGAAGTTGAGGAAGTTCGTGCCCTGCAACAACAACTGCGCCAGCCATGCGTTGTTATCGTTTTGCTGCGACACGTGACAATCGCTGCACGTCTTCGTCTCGGTCGAGCGAACTGTGTGTGGCACGTGCGTGTTGAACGTTTGGCCCGAGAATCCTTCGGCAGAGGTTGTCTGTTGTTGCGAATAGATCCACTCGCGATTCTGGTTCTGCGAGCTCACGAGCACGGCAGATGAAGAACGAACGGGCGCGACGCGATTGCCCGTAACCGTTCCGTCACGACCAAGCATGAAGATGTCGTCGCGCAGGACCTGGAAGTTATATTGCGTGAAATTGCGGGTGTTGCCGCCTTCGTTGTGACGGTTGGGCATCTTGCGATTCGCCTGCATCGACAGGTGACACCCAAAACAACTCGTCACCCACGATGAGTGACACGCAACGCACGTCATGTTCGCGTCGCGATGAGCCAATTGATTGTTGTCGGCAGGAACGTCGCCCCACGTCGCGTTGTCTTTCTGAATCGTCTTCGCGTAACGCGAGCGCTCGTTGAAATCACGACTCCCGGGTGTGACGGTGTCGAGCGTTTGCGGCACGCGCCACCAGCGACCCGGCACGACCATCGAGTTCTGCATGATGTCCCCTGACTTCAGATCGACGTCGACGCCCTTTTCATCCTTTCGTTTGCGATCGCGTGTGACGCGTTGGAAGAGCGGGATGCGCGCGCCTTCAGCATCGCGAACACGAATGCGCGTCAGGTCCTGACCAGCGTGGGGCTGGTTCTGCGTCTTGCGACGCTCGGCCGCTGTGCCCGTTGCAAGCGCTGCTGCCGGACCCGAAGTGAACAGCGTCGCCTTTTGCTTGATCGTACCGTGGCAATCTTCACATGCGACCTCGATAGCGGCGCGTGGCTCGTTGTAGAGATTGCCGTCGCCGTGTGAGTCCTGTCGAAAATGACAATCGACACAGTGCATTCCGCGCTCGGCGTGAATGTCGTTGAGATGCACCGCTTTGCTGAACTTCGCGGGATCGTCAGGCGAAATGATGGATCCCTGCGCGTCGAGCAAATTGCCTTTGCGATCGCGTTTGAAGACTTTGCGAAACAGCCAGCCGTGACCATGGAAGTCTGCAAACTGCGTGTTGCGCAAGAGCGCATTGAATGCAGGCGTGCCGGTGTCTTTCAGAAAATCAAAGCTGGACCAGAGGCCACGCAGGCTCGCCGCTTCCGGATTGCGATCGAGTTTCACCTGCTCCTCATCCTGACTCGGATCGTGTTGCGTCGACGGGTACATCTTTGCACCATCGCTCTCGTTGTCCCACCACGTGAGACCGAGATATGTGGCGACCATGTTTGTGCCGGGGTGCATATGACAGACCATGCACTGCGACGTCGGAATCTGACTCGTGAATTGATGTTTGATCGGATGTCCCGACTCCGACTTCAGAATAGATACGTCAGCGGTTTGCGAGCGTCCGAGATTACCGGCTTGATAATATCCAGCAGAGTGCGCCGGATCGCGATCGTTTGCATAGATCACGTGACACGCGGAACAACCTGAAGATCGATAGTCGCCGGGATGATCGTTCGTGCCGAGAAAATTCAGTGTCGGATCGAGCAGTCGTGTTTTCTGCAACCCGAGAAACACGGGATCGGTGCGGTTCGCAGTCCCAAAGCCGCGCGCGCTGAGTCCCTTGTCAGGCTTACCCGGATCTTCTTCTTTATCAGGCAGCCCGACTTCGAGCCGGCGCTTTCCACCACGCTCAAACACACGCAACACATTCCCCGGCTGCGAGATCTCCCAACGCGGAATCGGATCGAGCAGGCTGAGTAGACCTTTCGTGCGTCGCTCCTCGTCCGTACTTGTTTGTAGAAGCGTTTGTGGCGTCCCAGACTCGCTGTAGCTCTCCCCAAAGCGCGGATCCTTGAGATGAAAATTGCCGTTGTTGTAGAGCGCCGCGCCCCAGAGCATCGCACCATGCGTCATCATGCTGCGCGACACGTTCTTCGATTCAACGTCGTGACACGCCGACCCTGCGCACGTCCTTCCAACCACACGCAGATCACCCGGATTAACAAACCTCACAAACTCCCAACTCTCACGCGCCAGCAACGTATTCGATCTCTCCGGATTCGCCCCGGAACGTCGCCACTCGCGCGGAAACATCGGCCTCACATGCGCTTGGTCTTTAAGCTTTGAAACCGGATTCCCACCATGACACGCCGTACAACTCAACCCCACCGCATCCTTCCCATCCTTCAGCTTCTCGAGCGTCTCCGTCGTCCCATACTTATGCATCGGCTCAATCTGCCCATGACACGTCACACACCCCTCGGTCTTCACCGGCTGCTGCGCCGCGACCGGTGACACCACAAACATGGTTGCCACGATGAGTAGTTTGATCCGATTCATGCTTCTTCTCTGTGCAACCTCTGTGTTCTCTGTGTCTCTGTGGTGGGTCTCCCGTGCAACCACAGAGACACAGAGAACACAGAGGTTGCACAGAGAAGATTTATAGAACTCGCCGGCGTATTCCATCTTTCAAAACGACAACGTTGAAGTTGATCAATAATCCGACCTTCCAGCCTCCCAGGCGAAGGTAGGTTAATAACTGCGCATCATGAATAGGCCCCAACGCTTCCACAGCCTTTATCTCGACCACAACAAGATCAGCTACCAATACATCCAGCCTGTAACCACATCCCAACTGAATTCCTTTGTAATGCACTGGCAATCCGTACTCCCGTTGAAAGTCAATCCGACGCAACGACAATTCTCGGCACAGACACTCTCGATAAGACGACTCAAGCAACCCCGGCCCTAACGTTCGATGAACTTCAATTGCGGCCCCAATGATTTCATACGTAAGCTCATTTATGTGAGGATTCATGGCTCTCTGTTTCTCCTTTAGAATATCAACTTCATCTGCCCAAACAACGAATACAACATCTTCTTCGGACTGATCACACTTGGTCCACAAAAGTCTTCGACACCAGGAGGGCAATTCCGCGACGAGTCAGTAAAGATATCGCGGAACCCACGCCCGGTCTGCAAAGAAGCGGCGCCAAAGTTCAAGGTGAAGTTATTGATCAGAAATGGCCGGTAGGCCACACCCAGACTGTAATCGAATCCGATGTCGTGTCGGATGCGATTCTGAAACAGCAGCAGCTCGAGCGGCTCCGTGCGATGAAAGCGCAGGTAGTTGACGTTCACTACCGCCTTGATCCGTTGCGTCAACTCAATATCAACGCCGCCGTTGTAAATCAAAATCCCGGGATTCACGAAGTTTGCCTGTCCCTGAATCTTGCTGCTCCGCAAACTCGGCAACAGACTATTCGGTTGGACCAAGCCGACACCGGTTTGCGTGAGACGAATTCCATTGCGCACCCAGAAAGAAAACTGCCCGCCTACGAAATTCGGATCGTCGAAGATCGCGTCGAAGCCTGTTGCTCGATCGTCGGTCGGATTGCTGTCGCCCTGCGCCCAGAAGAACGAGCCTTTAAATCGAAGATAGTCACGATCGACTGAAGCTTCGAGCGCGGCCATGTTTGAACGCACCTGCACGCGCCGTCCAGCGATCTCGTTTCGCTCGTCATGTCCAAACGCGAAGTAGTAAGAGTGCGAGAGATTCAGCCGGCCGAGATGGCCGTCACCGCTCACGCCGAGATAACCAACTTTGATCGCATGCGGCCTGACGTCGCCAACCGGGGAAGGGCGCACGAGAAAGCCGTTGCGATCGAATTCAATGCTGCGTCGATCGTCGTTGTAATGAAAGCTGCCCTGAATCGTGTAGCCCTTGCGAATGAAATCCTGTCGAAAGATGTTGGCGATGTAAACGTTTTGGTGGCGCGTGTCGAAGCGATTGAGGCCGCTGTTCGTGTCCTTTTCGAGCATCGAGAAGTAGGCGCCGTTGAACTGGTAACGATTGTTGTCAAACGCGCCAAACACGCGCGCGCCGAGATTGTTATCGGAGAAAATGAACCCACGGAAGTCCGAGACAAACGGCTGGATACCGGCGCGTACCGAAACAAAATCGTAATTGGCGTTGAGGTCAGCGAGTTTCACCTCGCCGAATGCCTCTTCGAGTGATGCATGCCAATCGGTGCGATCAGTGCCGCGTCGCACGTCGATGTTGACGACCCCGTTCTCACGCGCGTCAAGATAGTTGGGGACGCTGAAAGTCGGTGAAAACTTAATGGCCCAATCGCGCGGCTTGAACGTCGTATCGCCGTGAAATAGCTCGAAGCTGAACTGCAGAGTCTCGCTCGCCGCAAACTGTTCCGGACGGCCGAAGAATTCAGCGCTCTCCGGATCGGCGGCGCTAACAGCTGACGGCGTGGGCGCGCGACGTTGCTCGACGTTAGTCGAACTGACGGCGGTGAGGATCAAGAAAAGCTTATCGCCCTTGATCGGGTAATCGCCTTTCAGGACGTTCTGGTTGTACGGATCCCACCAGCGTCCGCGCTTGAAAGGGATGTCGCGGCCGCGCGCGCCGCGATCGCCGTAACGGTCGTACTCGGGAAACGTGATGCGCCAGCGATCTGGAGTCTCGCGTCGCTGCGGTATGGGCGCGGGGCCGGTGGACGGCGGTGCGATGGGAATATCGACGACAGTATCTTTGCCGCCCCCTTCGATGATCACGTTTTCGAGCGTGTCGCCACGAACGATCGCGAAGTCGCCGTAGTTTTTATCTTTGTCGAAGAGAGCAGTGCTGGGTTGGTCCAGGCTGATGCGATACGCGCCCGCAGGCAGTGAAAGCGAGTAGGTGCCGTCGGTGTTGGTGCGTGCGCGTCTGACCTGACGTGTCACTTGATTTGTAATGATTACTGTAACGCCCGTGGCCGGCGCACCTGCAGAAGTGCGAACAACACCTCTGAGCCGTCCTGATTCCTGCGCGAACGCAGACAGACAACTCGCTATGATCAGAAACGTCAGCGCTGTTGTTTGGACCGTGCGACGGATCACGCGTTTCGGGTTTTACCACAGATTCCACAGATTCCACAGATAAAAATTTCTGCGTAATCTGTGGATTCGCTTGTGGTACATTGTCGTTCATGCGCGTTGTCGTCTTCCTGCTGACGGTTCTGCTCATCGCTGCGAGCGTCATTAAATTCGACAACGCCGGCGCACAGACGACGCGACCAATCCTCATCAGTCATCCCGATTCAACACGCGCGATCGCATTCGAATCCGTCACACGCCAGCGCGAGCCATTCACGACCACGGTCCAGGTCCGGTTTGGTTCAGACTCAGCCACGCGCATCATGCTGTTCGCGATGAATCTGCAGATCGAGCCGGGGGAAACAGCGACGGCCGATGCAGAGGATGCGACCCACACGATTTATCCGTTGACGGTAGAACACGTCAGCAGTGTTCCCGATCAACCATGGGCCACGGCGCTCGTCGTTCGTCTCGCGGAAAACATGCCGCAAACCGGCGACGTGCTTGTGCGGATCAAGTATCGCGGGTTGGAAAGCAATCGGGTCCGCGTTGGCATCGGACACGTCGGCGATGGACCACCTGACGATGACAACGCCGGACCGACACCCGGTGCTTTAGATCCGGAGCCGCCTACAAACGCAGCCGCCACGAATCTTGCACAAACTGACGTCCAAACAATCCTGCAACAAGCCGCATCCGCTGCGAGCGCGCTTGGCAGGGCCGTGAACATCGTCGTCACCGACCGCGAAGGAAACGTGTTGGGTCTCCTCGCGATGCCGGGTACGCCGTCGTCGACGATTCGAAGTGTCGGTCGTCTCGGCCAGGGTTTGGAAGGCACAGTGGTCCCGGCGTCCGAAGCAGCAACCGCGAAAGCCGCAACAGCCGCATTCTTCAGCACGACCGGCAACGCGTTCACGACCCGCACCGCGGGATTCATCATTCAGGAACATTTTCCACCCGGCATTAGCTTTCGTTCCGGTGGTCCACTCTACGGCGTCCAGTTCTCTTCCCTGCCTTGTAGCGATATCAAAAAGCCTTCGGCGCGGCTCGGCCTCTCGGCAGATCCGGGCGGCTTGCCCATTTACAAAAACGGTCTTCCGTCGGGTGCAATCGGTGTCGAAGGCGACGGGATTTACACCGTTGACCGCAATCCAGCGGACGACGATCAGACATTCGAAGAGCAAATCGCCGCTTCCGGCATACGAGGCTTCGAAGCGCCCGCGCTGATCCGCGGCGATAACATTCTCGTTGATGGCATTCGCCTTCCTTTCTCGAACGTCGGAAACCCGCCTGCACCTTCGACAACAGCAAGCATTGCTGGTGCAACATTTGGTTTTGGACCAGGCGGCATGCCACCTGCTTCGGAATTTGTGCCGCAGATCGTTGGTGGCATAGCCGGTGAGGTTAGTCCGCGGTTCTTTCCGTTCATCGCGGGTACGGCTCCGAGTAGCAATGCACTAACGGCGAGCGAAGTCGGAACAATCATCACACACGCGGCGCAACAGGCGAACATCACGCGCGCCGCGATCAGACAACCGCTCGGCAGCAATGCACGCGTCACGATTGCGGTTGTAGATACGGCCGGTGTGGTTCTCGGAATCTTTCGTCAACAAGACGCGCCGGTCTTTGGTTTCGACGTCGCAGTACAAAAAGCGCGGACGGCAGCTTTTTTCTCTGGTGCAAATGCCGCAACCGCACTGCGAGCCGCCGGTTTCGGATCGTATGTCGATCGCGCGCAGGCTGACGGGCTGCAATTCGACGGCGCGTTTGCTTTCACCGACCGCGCGAACGGATTTTTGCATCGTCCTTTCTTTCCGGACGGAATCGACAACACGGCCGCCGGACCGTTGAGTACTGCGATCTCCGACTGGAGTCCTTTCAATGTCGGCCTCCAACTCGATCTGATCAAGACAAACTTCCTGGCATCTGTTGTTGGACCAGTAGTGCCGTGTACGTCGATTCCTTCGCTGCCGAATGGAATACAGATCTTCCCCGGCAGTGTGCCACTTTATAAAAACGGCGTGCTCGTCGGCGGAATCGGGATCAGTGGCGATGGCGTGGACCAGGACGACCTGATCGCGGCCGCCGGCGCGAACGGTTTTTCACCGCCCACGCAGATCCGTGCCGATCAGATCTTCGTGCGTGGCGTGCGTCTGCCGTTTTTGAAGTTTCCGCGTAGTCCAAACTTATGAGACTCGCTTTCTTAGCGCTTCTATTGATGGTAACGGTCGTGTTGGCCCAACAGCCAACCGCGCAGCAAACCGGCGTGCTGCGGCTGCGCGTGCGTGTGAAATTGGACGACGCTGCGCCGCTGAAGGGCCTCGCGCGCAAACGCTTTTTCCTGATTCCCGGCACGCTTGAACAGAACAGCACGCTCGTAAACGCAATCGAGCAACAACCACTCACGACGCGCGATTGCTACTACAAACAACATCACGCAAGTGCTCAATTGATCAGCTGGCTACAGGAAGGCGATTGCGAATCTGTGTATTGTCGCAGCATCGAAAACGAATTCGTGAATGGTCCAAAGGCCGTGCCCGAATTCGCGAGCGCATTCGCTGCGAACCATACTGAATTCGGCAACGACCTGATCGCACTACAGTGGTTGACGAACTATCTCAGCCCTGACTTGCGCGACGGCTTCTATAAAGATCGGCAACGAACACTCCAAACGCTGCTCAAACAATCAGGCTTGATTCAGTCTGTAATGACGGATCAAAAAGGCAGTGCTTACTTCACCGATCTTGGCCCAGGGACGTACGTGTTATCGAACGTGATCCCAACCGAGTTGGGCCAAAACCTGGTGACGTGGAACTGCGAAGTGCAAATCAAACCCGAAGATCTCGCGACCGAAAAGCCGTACTTGATTTCAAACCGGAAAGACAAGACCGTAAAGTGCGTGGGAATAGAAAAACCAAAGCCAAGCTGTGCCGCGGATTAACGCAGATGACGCGGATCAAACCAAAAACTGCACTCTTCTTTCTTTTTCTGATCTGCGTTCATCCGCGTTCATCCGCGGCTGATTATTCCAGGTTTTCCCACTCAACGCAGAAACACCAGGCGGCGTGCGTCACCTGTCACAAAGTCCCGACAAAAGATTGGACCAAGACATCATCTTTCCCCGACATCACAGATTATCCCAGCCATGATGCGTGCGTGAGCTGTCACCGGCCGCAGTTCTTCCGTGGCGCACGGCCGCCGATCTGTTCGGTGTGTCACTCGAAGACCTCGCCGCGTGATGAGGTGCGATACGCGTTCCGCAATCCAGCATCGAAGCTCCAATTCGCGATCGAGTTTCCACACGACAAGCACCAGGACGCGATCGCTAGCTTGCGTTTCGCACATCCACCGCAGGGTTACAACAACTGCACCATCTGTCACGGGCCACGCACAGCGACATTCAAAGCCGCGCCAAAAGACCATGGCTCGTGTTTCAACTGTCACTGGAAGACGCAGGAGCCAGTGGCAGCCAATTGCAACGGGTGTCACAAGCTCGCAAGTGCACCATACGTGCGCGCCGAGCCAGTAAGGATCTCAGCGAAGTTCATTCACGATGGTGGCGGTGAGAAGAAGCAGCACGTTGGGGAGTGCACGACGTGCCATATCAACATCACGAAGTCTGCATCTCTGCGCGGGCTAAAACCTGATGTTCCGATCACAGCGTGTACGGAGTGTCATAACAAAGTCGGCACGCGGGAGGACTTGAACAAGGAGTTGGGCGCGATCGATAAGAATCGAAGCTTCACTTGTGTGTACTGTCATGCAGAAAAGGTTGGAAGTCTCGATCCACCTGCGAGTCATTACCTGATCGCGGAACGTCCACCGCTGAAGCGGAAAGACATCAAATGAAGGTCTTTCTGGCACTACTTCTTCTTCTCGGCGCGGCCTCAGCGCAAGGCCCGCAGGTCGACTACTCGAAGTTCCTGCACTCTAGCCCACGGCATAGTTCGCTCGCCTGCAACTCGTGTCACGAGCGCACCGACAACTCAGCCACACCGCGCTTTCCCGGTCACAAAGCCTGCACGGATTGTCACCGGAGCCAGTTCACAACACCGCAGGTGCCGATGTGCACGATCTGTCACACTGACATCAGCTCCGGCAATCCACCACTCAAAAACTTCCCTGCAAGTTTCAACGAACCCTTCAACGTGAAGTTCGATCACGCGCAGCACATGAACGGCGCCGCGCGCCCACAGAGAGGCTGCTCAGGTTGCCACAATTCACCGATCAATCGCGGCGTTGGCTTATCGATCCCCGCGAACCTCGCTGCACACAACGGTTGCTACACTTGTCATACACCCACGAGCAAAACACCTACGGGCCGCGAGATTGCGTCGTGCGGCGTCTGTCACGATCGCAAAGCTTACCGGCCCACGACCACAAACGCGCGCTCCTATCGTTACGCCTTCAGCCACGCCGATCACGGTACGCGAGAACGGCTGGCGTGCACTGACTGTCATCGAACCGCCGCCGGCGCCGCGCAAACCCGCCAGGTAAGCTCACCCGCCGCTGCGGAACACTTCGTCACAACGCGCGGCACGACCTGTCTCACCTGTCACAACGGCAAACGTTCCTTCGGCGGCGACCTCGCCTTCAAAGAGTGCAAGCGCTGCCACACGGGCCCCACCTTCCGCATGCCGCAATAACACACGGAGAAAATTTTCTGCTATTTGTGCTTCTTTGTGGCTAAAATGATTTCCATGAAGATACTTCTGATCCTGATTTTGTCGCTCGGTTGCGTTGGCGTGGTTGCGGTCCAGGAAAAGGAGAGCAAGACGCAGCCGAAAGAGGTGGTCCTGAGTAAGGACAGCCAGTCGGACAAGTATGGCGAGGTGCCGTTCAATCACGAGAACCACTCGATTAAGAAGTACAGTCCCGATGGGCAAAGCGTGTTGACGTGCGTCGAGTGTCACCACACGGACCAGCCTGCGGCGAATCTCAAAGCGCCACTAAAGACTTCAGAGCGTGCGGTGGTGTTAACGACGGAAGCACTCGCTGCCGCAGATGCGAAGCCGGTGAAGAACTGTCGCGCTTGTCATTTGCAGGCGGGTGACGATAGCGCGCCGATGCCGGCGGTCCAATATCCGGACAAGCCTGCGCCCACGAAGTTGAACAATGAGGTCGCTTATCACCTGAACTGTAATCTCTGTCACGACAAAGCGATCGCTGCACGCCCGGCGTTGAAAGGAAAGGTGCCGGGATCAAACGACTGCATCCCTTGCCACAAACCGGCAGGTTAGCCACAAAAAGGCACCAAAAAAGCTGCGAAAACCACAAAAAATGATTTGGGAAATTCGGAAGTCGAAATCCATTTTGGGTACCGCTCTGCGGGGATAACTGAGCAGTACCCCATTTTGTGCTTTTTTGTGGCCTCTTTTGTGCCTTTGTGGCTAAGGGGAGACTGTCGTGCAGACCTGTTGGGCGCACGCGAACGTCTGTTTCGTTATCACTGAGACTGGCTGCGTGCCGAGTAAAGCGGGCTGGAAACGCGCTTTACTGATCGCCTGAATAGCTCGTTCAGTCAATCCAAACGGCAATGGCTCGTCGATCGTGATGTCTGACACACGGCCGTTGCTGCACACCACGAGCTGCAAAACAATTTTTCCTTCCACTTTTTGTTGCACGGCGTCATCGGTGTACGAAACCTGAAGCTGGTCCTTCATCAACGCCATCTGCGTAACACCAGATGCTCGATAGATGGGGCTGGGACATTCTTCGTCGGCAGTATTCACTGAAGCCGGCGCAGGTTCCGGCGATGGTGTTTGCGCGGGAGTTGGTGACGGTACGACAACAGCAACGGTGACCGGACGTTCGACTGCGAGGATTTCCTGCCACAAGCGCGCCTGCAAATCCCAGTTCAATAGTCGTAACTTCGCAACGATCTCTCGAGTAGTTCCAATTTGTCCAAGCATGAGATGCGCATGGCCCAGATTATAAAGAGCACCAGCGTAGTCAGGGATCAAACGCATCGCATTGCCGTAAGCAGACACCGCCTCTTTCCAGCGACCCAGACCTGCGTACGCGAGTCCCAGATTATTGTAAGCATCCGCCCATTCGGGCTTGAGCTCGAGCGCCTTCTTATTCGACGCTACCGACGCTTCGTACTTCTTCTCCTTGAGCTGGGCCAACCCGAGATCATATTGCGCCGCGGCTGAGCTGGGCCGCAAACTCACGGCGCGCTCGAGTATGGAAAGCGCTTCCGGGTATACGCCTTCTGTAAGCAACTGCGCGCCCAGATTAACGAGAGCTTCGACACTGTTGGGATTCGCCTGCACAACTTCGCGAAGCGTGATGCCCTGGGTCTTTTCATTTAGCCCAATATGCTTTTCGTTGTATCGAGCTTGCAAAGCCGCGAGATTTGCAGCGCCGCCTGCATGCTTTGGATCGACTGCTGTCAGTTTTCGAAAATAGTCTCTCGCCGGGTCCAATTGATTCAGCTTGAAACTGATGTAACCGGCCTGAAAGAGTGCCTCGACATCATTCGGCTCACGTTGCAAGAGCGATTGATAATGGCCCAATGCTTTGTCTAGCGTTCCACGAAGTCTGTAGATCTCCGCCAGATAACGGAACGTCCCCGCGTGACTCACCGAATAGTCAACGCTCCTGGCTTTCCCGTAACCATCGAAAGCTTCATCTAACTTATCTGCATAGAACAGCATGGTGGCCCAGTAGAAATATCCATTCGCATCGATACCTCGCAGATCAGCGCCTTCCTTAAAAATTTCAGCGGCCTTCATCCACTGTTGGTCGTTAGCGTAAGCTTCGCCAAGATAGTAAAAGTCTTCCTTGATGTAGCGCTTCAAGGCGGTGATGCGAGTGAGATACGCGATGGCCTCTGCGCTTCTGCCAGACTTACTCAACGCCACACCTAAACTGCTGATCGTATCCGTGTCGTCAGGCTTCAACTTAAGTGCGATTTCGAGTGGTTCAACTGCTTGCGCGTATCTTCCGTTTTCGAGATGGATACGGCCGACATAATACTGCGCATCCCAGATGGAGGGATTCTGCGCCACCGCGTCCTGGTAGAGTTTTAGTGCTTCGTCGTCACGACGGAGCCCGTAGTAGCAGCGCGCGAGGCCAGTCAACATTTCGACCGAGTTCGGAGCCTGCTTCCGCGCGTATTCCAAATACTGCAGCGCGGTTTGAGCGTCTGAGTCTTCAACCAGGCCATTACCAATTCGCACGGCTTGAGCGGCGGACATTTGAAACGGCAACTGAGGATCGTTCGGGCTGTCGGTCTGTGCAGTGGTTTGTCTCTTGGAAACAACCGGAACGTTCAATGGCCGCGGCGCCATCTTTTCCTGCGGAGGAGCAGCGATCAGATAGATCGGGTGAGCTTCGATCGGGTGCCGGTCAGTAACAACTTCAACTGTTTCCTCTGCACGGTTTATTACTTCGGCAAATGGCAGGACGAGCAGCACCGGCAAGAGACAAGCCATCCAGCGGTAGGTAATAGACCTGTGTTTGATCTTTGCGTTCTGCATGCCTTTGAGATCTTCTCTGTGCAACCTCTGTGTCTCTGTGGTGAGTGAATTAGTTAACCACAGAGACACAGAGAACACAGAGGTTGCACAAAGAAGACGTTCGCGGAGCTACTCTCGATCACGAGCAAGCCGGAAGCCGATCGTGGGAAACTTGAAGTTTTCGTCACCGAACCAGGAGCGATCTGTGGCGTTGCTAAACTCACTATCAATCTTCTCGAAGAATGAACCGCCCCTTCGCACTCGAGCATTTTTGACAGCGGACTCAACGCGGAAGTTGTCGTAAAAACGCGCTTTCGACGACGTCCATTCCCACACGTTGCCAACCATGTCCTGCACTCCGCTCTGAGTCGCGCCTTGAGGGAATGAGCCTACGTCCACCGGATTTCTTTCTTGATCGATATTGGCGCGCCCAACTTCCCAGGAGTTTCCCCAAGGGAACATAGAATCGTTCGAGCCATTCCGGGCCGCAAACTCCCACTCTTCTTCCGTCGGTAACCGGTAGGTGACTCCATCGCGCTTCGAAAGCCACGCGGCAAAGGCCTCCACATCTTTGGGTGAAACATTAACCACCGGCCAGCGCTCACGACCTGCCGGCGGATTCTTGCCGTTCCACGGTTCCCAATAACTTCCCTTCACAGAAGGATCGATCGAAGGCGCCGGTTTGCCAGTCTCCTTGATGAACTCCGCATACTCGGCATTAGTAACCTCAAACTTATCCAAATAGAAAGACGGCACCGTAACCGGATGCTCTCCCCGCTGTTCGTTCCCTCCGTTCCAGCCCATTGTGAAACTGCCGCCTTCGATCAAAACCATGTCGCGTTTCGCGCTAGCTGCCCCAGGAGTTTGCAAGTGCAAGCCGGTCGGCTCAGCTTCTTTCCGGGAATAAACAAACGCGGAAAGGACGATCAAACCGAGGACCACGATTCCCGCGACCACCGGTACAGCAAATCGCTTTTTCAAGAAGTTCCCAACAAGACTCTGCTGACTGATCACAACGCGACCAGGTAATCGTTGCTCAGGCGCCGGACGAACGGGGAGTTTGGTTTTCGGAGGAGCGTCAGCCTTTCCATTACCTTCGGAAGGCGCGCTCTCTTCAGCCTTGGGCAACGCCTCCGGCTGATTCGTCGATGGCGTACGCACAGTTCGCAGTAACTTTGCTGCTTCATTCTCGCTTTGAACATGCGGCACTGGATTACGGACAGTGTTCACATCCTGAGCAAAGACCGGACTGACAGGTTCATCCTTTATGCTTACCTGAGCGAGTGATTCATCAGTCGGTAGTTCAACCGTTTTTCGACGACGCGTACCTGCTGTGGCTTTGCCGGTGCTGCGTCTCTTCGTTCTGGCTTTCGTTGCCGGTGCCGGGTGAAGAACTGCCTGTTCGAGCTCTGCGATAAAATCTTCGACGGACGCCGTCCGCGTCTCCGGCTGCTTTTCGAGAGCGCGATGGACCACCTTCTCAACTTCCGCCGATATGCCTGACTCAGGAGTTGCAAGCGGAGGCGGCGGAGCCATCAAATGCTTTTTCATGATGGAGGGAATATTGGAGCCTTTGAAAGGCACGTCACCCGTCAGCATCTCATGGAGGATTATGCCGAGACTGTAAACGTCACATCTTCGATCAGTCTCTTCACCAGACCATTGCTCGGGCGCCATGTACGCAGGTGACCCAACGATTCCAACTGTCTTCGCTGCCACGAACGAACCAAACAGATCAGACGACTTGATCTTCGCGAGACCAAAATCGAGTATGCGAATCTGCTCGCGCACCGACCCGCCCGATTCGATCATGATGTTGAGTGGTTTGAGGTCGCGGTGAACGATGCCGTGTTTGTGTGCCGCGCCCAACGCGGAAGTTATCACTTGCATGTATTCAAGTGCTTCCGAGGGGGTAAATCGTCCCTTGTTGGTGATCATGGCCTCGAGCGACACGCCCTCAACAAACTCCATCACGATGTAAGGAATTTTTTCTTCAAGTAATCCGTAATCCAGGACCGAGATGATGTTGGGGTGACCGATCGCGGCTGCGGCCATCGCTTCCTGATGAAAGCGCTTCACAAACGATGTGTCGTTACCGATGAGATCGAGTTTGATTGTTTTGACGGCGCGAGTAGTTTTCAGAAATTTGTGGTGGGCCTTGTAGACGATTCCCATCCCGCCTTCACCGAGCCGGGATTCGAGAACATACTTACCCTCGAGGGCAACGCTGCCGGGTAATGAGTGGAATGTCGAGCACCTGTCGTTTGGACACAGCGATACCGTGTCGTCAAAACAACAAAAGCAGTGGGGGCATTCTCTCATGTCGGGTGGAGCCTGCTAGCCCAATTACATAGGACCGAAATACTTACTCGCCCGGAAATGCGGCAATGGTGCGTTTGCCTTCGAGTGTGGCGAGCCTAGCCAGGGTCTGAAAAGATGGCGCGAATTCTAACAACTTTGCCGCAGGCGGGCAATGCTGGGCATGGACCGATCTTGTTAGACGTGACCGTTTGGTTTATTCTGCGTGCCGCGATGATCCCCCGAGCTTTACAGCTACTGCTTTCGGTCGTGGTGTTTTGCGTTTGTGCGGATGGAGTTTTGGCCCAGCGACTACCGAAAGCGACCGGCAGAGAGCCCGAAAACAAAGGGGCTTCAGCGCCGCATCGTCCTAAGCCACGCCCGAGACCACCGGTTTCATCAAAAACTCCAGCTTCGGTCGAATCTTATAATTTCCTCGATTTGGGTAACACATTTCGTGAGCAAAAGAAATTGAATGCTGCGGAGGCCGCCTATAAAGAAGCTGTCAGCGTGTGGTCCGGCAATGCTGACGCCCTGATCGAGCTCGGCTTTCTTTACTGCGATCGAAACAGAATTGACGACGCGCAGCAGACTTTGGCCAAGCTGCGAGCAGTAAATGCGTCGTATGCGTCAGAGCTGGCTGCCGAGATAACCAGACTCAAAAACGCGATCGCCCATTAGCCACAAAAGGCACATAGAAGAACACAAAAAGCACAAAAAGTTTCCTGTGCCTTTGTGTTCCTCTATGTGCCTTTTGTGTTCTCTTTGCTTTTGTGTCTTCTGTGTACGTTTGTGGCTAAAGCATTGACGCGCTCCAACGGCGCGCGTCGAGGAGGTGTTGGACGTGACACGAGGTGCAGTTCGGCTGATTATTCGCGACGTGGCAATTCGCGCATGTGGTCCGCGGCGTCGCTCTATCGAGTGGCTGGAATGAATTGTGGCAGCTCGAGCACGACAATCTGCCTTCCGTATTACCCTTCATCCCCGGCGCAATCTTCACACGCTGATCGTGTAGCGCATGAAATTGGTTGCTGCGCCACTTCTGATCGGTATCAGTCGGCAGCCGCACGACGCTGAGCTTCCTTAAATTCCACTCCTCATCGTTGATCGACTTTGCACTCCACTCTCCGTTCACCACTGGATATCCAAACGTTCCACCGTGCGCTGTCCCAACCTTGCGACCGTTATATGTCTTCTGATTCGCGTCATTGTGGCACTGCGTACACGACGCCAGCGCGCCAGCCTTCGCACTAAACTCCACGCCTTTATGTTCCGCATGACAATCGGCACAACCAATGCCCGCGGCTTCGTGCGGCTTGATCACCGTCGCCGTGAACGCTTCCGTGTGGTGACACGAAGCACATCGCTGTTCCATGCTGCCTGACAACGCGTGACAGGTTGTACACGAGCCGGAGTTTGGCGTCGTGGCGATTGCGGGAATGAGGCTGAACTGCGTCAACGTGTGCGCCTTCGAGACCGGCGCGGGCGAGAAAGCACTCGTGTACCAGTAGGCTGCGGCTACGGAAACCAAACCGACAATTAGCAACGCCCACGTGAAAAACGCGACCGGCCAGCGCGACAGCAGATCCGTCGTCGGCATCCAGTTGTACTGCGCTTTCCCGCTGCGCCGTCCGCCCTTCGGATAAAGCGGCGAAGGACGAGCCATCTTCCCCACATCACGAATGCGCCTGTCCCAAAAAATATCGAGCGCCTTCGTAGCAACAATCGGCGCCGCGCGCGGCTTCTTTGTTTTCGTTTCCGCCTGCTCGAAGAGGTTCTCAGTGTTGATTCCCGGATCGCTGACGTCGATCTCGGAAAGCTTCATGCCGATACGAACCTCGACGCGTATTACGAGCCCATCGTCAGCGGATTCGATCTGCAGGTGGAATGGTCCAACCTCGATGATATCGCCGGCAGCCAGCGCTTCGTTATCTTCAACATGTTTGCTGTTGAGTATGACAGGGTTCTTCGGGCGTAATGCGAAAAGGTAGTAACCCTCTTCAAACTGCTTGATGCCTGCTTGCACGCGCGACACGGACGGGTGATTGAGGAGCAATTCACACTGCGGCAGTCGACCGATCAGCAATCCCTCGCTGATGATCGTCACCGGATCGACCAGCAGATCGTCACGGATGATGACGTATTGGTTCGTAGGCATACTTTTGTCCACAGATTACACAGACTACACAGATTAATTGGCGTAATCTGCGTAATCTGCGGATTAATTCACTCTGAAGAAAACGACTTGCCCAATATGGACCAGCATCAGTGCCAGCATGACCGCCGTGGCGGCAATGTGCATCGGTATCCAGAAACGCAACAGCCAATGAAGCGTCAATAAAGCATCAACCCGTCGCAGCGAAACCGCAGTCTCAACTGCATCGATCAACAACTCCCTTTCTTCATCCGTCGCCTGTCGCGTCGTCCGGTCTTTGAACTCCTGTCGTGCCTGGGCCAACAGTGCCTTCAACTCTTCACGCCGCCAGATCTGTCGCCACAAAAATCCCCAAGACAAGAACCGCGGATAAACTCGATCCCTGATCTCCTCCTTCAACCACCCATCGCTCTTTTCGAGAATCGTTCGCGTGTCACTCCGCAACTCTTTTCGACGCCCTTCGAGATCCTCAACCAGCAATGGCTCACCTTCGATACGCGTCATGATCCGCGGCATCACCCAGTACGAAACGATCCCGACAATTCCCGACAGCAACGTCAGATCAAACGCGACATAAAGCAGGCTCGTGAACAAACCACCGGTGCGTGGCCCGGAATGAAACAACAGCACCACACCAGCTATCGCACCTACATAAACGTGCGCCAGCATCCAGTAACGCAATGCGCCCGCCCGCCTGCGGTAAACCTGCTTGCGAAACGGATACGACATCACAACCGCAACACCGACGAACCCGACAATCCCGGTGAGCCAGCGAAACGTTAGCCACGTGCCTGCGAGCACGGTGTCAAATCCGTATTTACCAAGCGCCCATAACAAAACCGCAGCAGTCAGGATCGTTAACGCGGCCCCGCCGATGTGCCAGGCGCGTGCTAGCGGATCGCTCTTGTGAATGTTCCGACCAACCGCGTGAGTCTGATCGCGAAACACAAATCCCTGCGCCGGACCAATCTCACTGAAATACTCGATCGGATCGACACGCACAAGCGCGCCAGTGGGACAATTCTCTTCACACGAATACGCCTTACTCCGCGCGCCGGGCGGATTGAGTGGCGTGTCTTCGCAAAGATTGCACTTGATCGCAACCGGATCATCCGATGCCTCCGCTGTGACCAGCCGATCATTCCGCAGACTGAAGACCTTTATCAGCTTCGAACCAAGCCCGCCCGGCGACGGTGGCGCAGTACGCGGCACCATCGTAATCGCATCGTACGGACACTGCGTCGCGCAATCGAAACAGCCGATACACGTCTGCGGATCGATGTCGATATGGCCCAGCGGCGCGCGAAAGATCGAGCCGGTCGGACAGCCAGTCAAACATTCCGGATCCGCGCAGTGCATACAAACTTGCGGCACTAGCGCGTGTTGCAATCGTCTCTTGCCGATCTTTGCTGGTCGTTCAATCTGTATGCCTCTGCGCAAGAGACGCGACTGCCCGTGCATCTTGTGACACGCGAGTGAGCAGTTGCCGCAACGGATGCAGAGGTCCATATCCATCACGAGTACGTTAGTGCCGTCGATGATACCGGTCGTGATCTCCTCTTCCGCTGCTTTCAACGCGTTGAGGTCGGGAAGCTCTTCGATGGTGGGCGGCATCGCGCTGCCCGTCGTGGAGAGTCCGGCAAACGTGTCAAACAGTTGTTGGCGCAGCGCGGGATCCGTCGAGAACAGATCGAGGGGTATCTCGAGCACTTCGGTGCGCGCCATCACGCTGGCTTTGTATCTCCAAACTTCAGGCTTACTTACTCCCTCAACGCCGAGACAGTTTCCGCCGCCAAGAAAATCGACACCGATGCCTTCATCCATTCCCAGAACGACTTCCGGTGAGGCCGCGTCGAAAAAGACGCCGTGCGAACGACGAATCCAGCCGCTCTTGATCAGAATCAGTCGATCGATCGGATCGCCTTCTATACACAGAGCGTGATTCTTGCTGTAGACCATGTAACGCGCTGTGCGGCGCAGCTCGTTAATGAGAGGTTCGCTTAAAGGTTTGTCAGTGATGAGCCGGAGGTCTTCGAGAAGACGATCGATGCCGTGTGTGCGATAAGTCGCGTCGAGGATGGTGCCGAAGGTTGAGAGCTTGCGCAGCAGTCTGAGCGCCGGGCGCGTCACTTCGAGCACGAGTGCCGTTCGATTCGCAGGCACTGAGACAGTCGCATTGCGCTCGATACCGGCAAGCAAAGCCATTTCGCCGAAACACGTACCCGGTTCGAGTTGACCAATCTTCTTCTGCGCACCAGCATCACGGACATAGACGTCGAGCGTGCCGTCGACGGTGATGTAGAACGTGTTTCCGCCCCACTCGCCCTGTCGCATGATCTCTTCGCCCGAATCGTAGGTGAGCAGGCGCACGTAGGGCCCGACGCGCTTTCCATTCGCGTAATCGCGACCCTGAACTATGACTTCGAGATCCGTGCCGTACTTCTGCTTGCCGTTTTGTTCTTCGAAGAGTTCAGCAGTAAGAGCGAGATTCTGGATGGCTTCAACAACGCGACCCCGGTCGGTAATTTCGCGTGGCATGAACCGTTTATACTACAGTTTTCAGCCCACAAAGAAGAATAAAAGCGCGGGCGGCCACGGAGGGCCGCCCCTACAGTTGTAGTCAACCATGCAACTTCATTGGAG
>DATFDT010000281.1:0-20634 GCA_035251975.1 Pyrinomonadaceae bacterium
TCTCCGCCATGGCGCAAAGAAGACCCAAAGATCTGAACAATAGAACAAGTCAGGAAGAGGGGCTTGCCCCCGCTCGTCCAATCCAAGTAGCAGCGGGGGCAAGCCCCTCTTCCTGACTTGTTCTATTTCTGCACTCGTGAAGAAATGAGGAGTTTTAAATGCTCAAAGCACTCTACACAATCTTCGCTGTTGGCGTGGTGAGCCTTTACAGCGTCGCCGCGCTGCTCGGCTGGGAAATCAGCGGCGGCTCGCGACATCAGCTACCACCTGATGCACGCCAAAACGGCTATCGCTCGTTCCACTTCTGGCACTATGGCTTACACGGAGGAAAATGATGCTTGATGCAACTATCTTCGGACTGTTCATCCCGATGGAGAATCTGCTGCCGGTGGTCGTCACGACGCTCGTATTCGTGGTCATCGGCCTCATTGTTTTCGCACTCGCGTTCCTGGTGATTGCCAAAGCGGCGCCGTTCTCGGTCCGCAAAGAGATCGAAGACGATCAAAACATCGCGCTCGCGATCGTGATTGCATCAGTGATCCTCGGCAGCGCCCTGATCATCGCCGCAGCCGTCCACTAAAAAGTTTTAATGTGAACTGAGAAAGATGAAACGGCCGCCCTTACTCTTTCTCAACGTTCTCATCGTCGCGACCTGCGGACTGATCTACGAGCTGCTTGCGGGCACACTTGCAAGCTACGTCCTCGGCGACTCCGTCACACAATTCTCACTCATCATCGGTATTTATCTTTTCGCGATGGGAGTCGGTTCGTGGCTCTCACGCTTCATCGACAAGGGCCTCGCGCGCCGCTTCGTCGACATCGAATTAGCCGTTGCCGTGTTAGGCGGCTTCTCCGCGCCGATCCTGTTTCTAACGTTCTCGCGTGTCAGTTATTTCTACGTTGTTCTCTACTTCATCGTCTTTGCGATCGGCGTGTTCGTCGGCCTCGAGATCCCTTTGCTGCTTCGCATCCTCAAGGACGAGATTGAGTTTAAAGAGCTCGTCTCGCGTGTGCTTGCGTTTGATTACGTTGGGGCGCTGGTCGCTTCGATCCTCTTTCCGATCCTTTTTGTTCCGCGACTCGGATTGATTCGAACGTCTTTGATCTTCGGAATGCTGAATGCCGGCGTCGCGTTGTGGGGCACCTGGATGTTGCGACCGCTGATCAAAGGACGCATCACCGGACTGCGCGTGCGAGCCATCGTCGTGATGGTGTTGTTGGTGATCGCTCTCGTGAAGGCAAACCGGATCACGTCGCTTGCCGAAGACGAGATGTTTGCCGACGAGATTGTTTACACCAAAGACACGCCTTACCAGCGCATCGTGATCACGCGCGGGCGCGCGGGGTTTCAGTTGTTTCTCAACGGCAATTTGCAGTTCAGTTCGACTGACGAGTATCGCTATCACGAGGCGCTCGTGCATCCGGCGATGCTTTTATCGAACAATCCGAAGCGTGTCCTCGTGTTGGGTGGCGGTGACGGGCTCGCGTTGCGTGAGATCTTGAAATATCCGTCGGTTGAGCACGTTACGCTCGTGGATCTCGATCCGGAGATGACGAAGCTATCGAGTGCTTTTCCCCTCCTCGCAAAATTGAACCAGAACTCATTCAGCGATCCGCGCGTCCACGTGATTAACGAAGATGCGTTCATCTGGGTTGAGAAGACGGGGGAGCCACTCTACGACGCAGCGATCGTCGACTTTCCCGATCCGAACACGTTCGCACTCGGCAAGCTCTACACGACTCGCTTTTATCGTTTGCTGAAATCGCGATTGGCTGAAAACGCTGGCGTCTCGGTGCAATCGACGTCGCCGATGTTTGCGCGCAATTCCTACTGGTGCATCATCCGCACGATCGAGGCAGCGGGTTTCGTCGTCAAACCGTACTACACCGCGGTGCCGAGTTTTGGACTCTGGGGTTACGCGCTCGCGCGATCGTCGTCATTCGAGGTGCCGCAAAATCCACCGCCGGGCTTGAAGTTTCTCGACGAGCAGACACTCGCGGCAATGTTCACACTCTCGAAAGACATCGAGCCCGTGCCCGTCGAAATCAACCGCCTCGATAACCAGGTGCTGGTGCGATATTACGAGGGCGAATGGAAACGATTCGAATGAAGCCACAAAAAGGCACAAAAAAGATTCTGATAGTGAGGAACGCTTGATGCTTATTTTTGTGTTTTTGTGCCTTTTTGTGGCGAAAAATGTCTTCGATGAATAGGCGGGAAATTCTTGCAGCGTTTCTAGGGGTGCCGTTTGCCCTCGCGGCGTGCCGGAGGAATGAAGAGCCGCCACTGCCTGCGGGCGAAATCGTCGGTGCGTCTGATGTTTTTGGACATCGCTTGCGGGATGGTTTGCACGTCGAGGTTCCCGCGGATGCATGGTCCAATATCCCGTTAGTGATCGTTGGCGGCGGTGTCGCAGGTCTCACGGCCGCGTGGCGACTGCGGAACAACGGTTTTACAAATTTCGTCCTGATCGAGCTCGAAAGCGCGCCCGGTGGCACGTCTCGCTCCGGCTCGAATCGCCTGATCTCCTTCCCGTGGGGCGCGCACTACATTCCCGCGCCGCTGAAAGAGAACGCCGCGCTCGTGTCGCTGCTCGACGAAATGGGCGTTGTCGAAGGCAAAGACAAAGACGGCGAACCCATCATCGGCGAACAGTTTCTCTGCCGCGATCCGGAAGAGCGTGTCTTCTACAAAGGACGCTGGTACGAAGGGCTCTATCTTCACGCCGGTGAAAGCCCGGACGACCAGCAACAGTTTCAAAAATTCAATGCCGAAGTTGATAAGTGGATCGCGTGGCGCGATGGAAAAGGACGCCGCGCGTTTACGCTTCCGGTGTCGGCGTGTTCAGACGATGCTGAAGTGACGTCGCTCGATCGCGTTTCGATGAGCGAATGGATGGGCGCGCGTGGACTCACGAGCCCGCGGCTCCGCTGGTGGGTCGACTACGCGTGTCGTGACGACTATGGCATGACGCTCGATCACACGAGCGCGTGGGCGGGCGTGTTTTACTTCTGCTCGCGAGCGCCCGCACCAAAAACCGAATCGCAGCCGCTGATCACATGGCCTGAAGGCAACGGACGTTTAGTCCAACACTTATTTGAAAAGACGAAAGATAACGTTCAACTCGATCGCGCTGCAGTTGAGTTGATACCGACGGACAATGGTGTTGATGTCATCACGATCGATCACAATGGACGAGAGCCGCGCGGTTTTCATGCGCGGCGCGTGATCTTTGCGGCGCCACAGTTCGTGGCGCGCTATGTGGTGCGCCCGTATCGCGACAACCCGCCGCCGCACCTCGCTGAGTTTCAATTCGGTGCGTGGATGGTGGCGAATTTGACGTTGAAAGATCGGCCCAAGCCTGGCTCGCCGCGCGACTTTCCGCTCGCGTGGGACAACGTGTTTTACGAGAGCCCGTCGCTCGGATACGTGGTGGCGACGCACCAGCGCGGCCTCGATCGTGGTCCAACAGTGCTGACTTATTACTTCCCACTCATTGACGAGAACCCGCGCGTGGGACGGACCCGTTTGTTAGAGACTGACTGGCGCGGCTGGGCTGAAGTGACGTTGAGCGATCTTTCGCGCGCACATCAGGACATTCGTGGCCTAGTGGAACGTTTGGACGTGATGCGTTGGGGTCACGCGATGATCCGCCCGCGAACCGGATTCATGTGGGGCCCCGCGCGTCGCGAAGCTGCCAAACCGTTTCGCGGGATCCATTTCGCGCACTCGGAGCTGAGCGGCGTCGCACTGTTTGAAGAAGCGTTTGATAATGGCTTACGCGGGGCGGACGAGATTCGGCTTTTGCGCAATAGCGTGCCGAATAACCTTTAACGCTTCCTCCAGCTCTTCTCCTACAAGCTCCATACGCGGTGGCCGGACGCGCGCGCTTCCCATCTCAACTTCTTCCTGGACCAACTTAATTAACTGCACGAACTTCGGCACCGTATCCATCCGCAACAGCGGCAGGAACCAGTTATACAACTGGATCGCCTTCTCTTTTTCACCATTCATCGCGTAGTTGAACAAATCGACTGACTCGCGCGGGAACGCGTTCACGAGTCCCGCAATCCAACCGACCGCGCCCATCAACACACCTTCGACAATCACGTCATCAACGCCGACAAAGATCGCTAAACGATCGCCAATCAACTCTCGAATCCAAGTGATGCGTCGCACGTCAGTGCTCGACTCTTTCACGGCCTCGAGGTTCTCATGCTCCGCCGCTACCTCAGCGATCTGTTCCGGCAGGAAATCCGTGCCGTATGCGACCGGGTTGTTGTAGAGCATGCACGAGAGCTTCGTCGCGCGAAAGACTGCATCGATGTGCGCCTTCATCTCGCGCCAATCGCTGCGATAGACGTACGGCGGCAACACCATCAAGCCGCTGCAACCAACATCAGCCGCGCGTTGAGCCAACCTAACCGCTTCGGCGGTGCTCAACGATGCAATCGCGGCGACGACAGGCACTCGTTCGCCAACTGCGTCGATGACAGTTTTACAAAGCGCGAGCTTCTCGTCGAAACTCAGCGTCGCACTCTCGCCCAACGAGCCGGGCGTCACGATTCCGGTGCAGCCGTTATCGATCAGCCACTTAGCATGGCGCGCCACAAAGGCGTGATCGATGTTGAGTTGTTCGTCAAAAGCGGTTGTCGTCGCAGGCATCACGCCCGCCCATTTCATTTTCATAGTTTAGCCACAGATTACACGGATCTATTTACGGATCAGGCTGTCAATTCTAACCGGTAAAGCAGGGGGGCGGACGGATTCCGCACTCCAGCCGAAGAGAAATTCAACGGCGCCGCCGCAGATTCGTCCCTGGCACGGTCCCATGCCGCAGCGTGTTTGCAACTTCGCGGCGCGCCATGAAGTGTGTTTTTGCAGTCGCTCGAACGTGACGTCTTCACAGCGGCAGACGATCGTTTGCGGCGTCGATAAGTGTTTCAATTCGTCGCACAAAGCGAAGGTGCGATTCAACAGGTCTGCAAACTTTCGTTGCTTAGCGCGAAGTGGGAATAACTCGCGCGCGGCGTCGTGCTTTCCAGCGGCCGCAAGCCCTGCGATCTCACCTTCGACGAGCGACAACTCCAAACCGCCGATGCCCGTAGTCTCTCCCGCGCTGTAGACGTTCGCAAGCGTCGTCTGCTGAAACTCATTTACCCTAACGCCGCCAGGCTCAACATCGCATCCCAACAACTTTGCAAGCTCGACGTTCGGCACGAGATGAAACCCACACGCAAGATAGTCGCACGAAACCTGATAACTCTTTTTACCACGAAATAGCGTTACACCTTCGAGCTTCTCTGTTCCATACGCCTTCGACACCCAGCAACTACTCCGATACGGTACACCCTTCAATTGTCGCTTCAATTCAAACGCCTGCGATCGTTTACTAAACAATCCCACAGCAAACCGCGCCAGTTGCATTGACGACGCCTGCTCGGCAATCAACAACACATTCGCACCATGCCCGCGCAAGTAAGCCGCAACCGCCAGCAACAACGGCCCGCTTCCAGCAACGACAACGCGCTTCCCTTCGATCGGCAACCCAGTCTTCACGAGCGCCTGCAAACCACCAGCGCCCATCACGTTCGGCAACGTCCAACCAGGAAACGGCAGAAAAAGCTCACGCGCGCCAGTCGCCAACACCAAACTCTTATAACTCAACTCACGAACACCGCTTGTTGTCTCAGCGAGCAGCGTTCCCGGACGCAGTTGCTGAAACACACGCGCGCCATTGATCACGTCAACATCAACGCCACGAATTCTTTCAAACCACACGGTGGCTTCTGGTGGTCCACCGCGCCAGATCTGGCCGCCCGCAGCAGGATTGTCGTCAACTACGGACACGCGCAAACCGTTCTGTGCGGCACGCCACGCCGCCGCCATGCCCGCGGGTCCGGCGCCAACCACCAGCAGATCTCGCGCGTCACCCATCAGTTCGCACGTCCATCCCGTTTCTACAAACCGTCTGGCAACTACGACAATGCTGCTCGCCGTCGATCGTCACACGGCACTCAAAACAGATCCCCATGCCACACAATGGACCACGCGGCTCACCCGTCACCGAACGTCGAAACGCATGCGTGCCTGTTTTCAGAATCGCCGCAGACACCATGCTCCCGGCAGGCATCTCGACTGACATTCCATTAACGACGAGCGTCACAGTCTCACGCATGCACCGCACCTCGGGCCATCCGCGCAGGCAAGTAAGGCGTGACTGGAATCACGCTCTCGCGCTTCACGATCTGATCGACGAGTAGTTTGGCAGTGGCGAGTGAGGTCGTGATACCGAGCCCTTCGTGGCCGGTAGCGAGATAGAGCCGCTCGTGTTCGGCGTGTGGACCAATGAGCGGAAGCTTGTCAGGCGTCGCGGCACGAAATCCGGTCCATGCACGCAATGACGAGAGTTTTCCGAGACGCGGCAGGTATTCGACAGCGCGCTCGAGCATGCGCGTGACAATCGAATTGTCGACGTGCGAATCGTCAACGCCGAACTGTCGCGACGAGCCGATCAGTAATTGACCGGTCGTACGTGGTTGAACGTTGAACGCGACTGATTCGGCCGTCATCGAGTGCGCGCTTTTCAGATAACCGAGCTCGACCAGTTGATGCCGCACAAAGTTCGGATAGCGATCGGTGATCACGAGATGGCCTTTTCGTTTCTTCACCTCAAGCCCGTGCGTCAACGACGGCGACGAACTACCGGCTGAATTCACAACCAATCCAGCGGAGATCGTACTCCCGTCACTCAAGCGAACGCCATGCATATTGTCCGGCTCGATCTTGTCGACCGGCGTGCCGAGAAAAAGCTTCGCGCCTTTCTTCATCGCCTGATTGACAAAGAATTGCGCCGCACATGGCGGATAGATCACGCTGTCGCCGGGAACACGAAGCCCACCCACCAATCCCGGTCGCAAATTCGGCTCAGCTTCCGCAAGCGATTGCGCGTCGAGAATCTCAGTCCTCACACCGCGCTCAGCGAAGAACTTTTCCTTGCGGCGCACTTCCGCCATCTCTTCATCATCAACGGCGACCCAGATCGTGCCACACGCATCGTGCTCGACTTCTCGTGGCAACGCGTCGCTCATCTGATTCCAGAGCTGTTGCGAGTAACGCGTGAGGGCAAACTGCGCTTCCGAGTCGTCCATCACGGTGAGGTGGCCCATGCCCGCCGCTGTCGCACCACCACCGATGATCGCAGCTTCAACAATCGCGACTGACAGACCTTCATTCGCACACTCCGCCGCACACGCGGACCCGACAATACCCGCGCCAATAATGACGACGTCGTAAGTTTTCGAACTCATCCGCCAATGCCCATGGCAAAGGGATCGCGCTCGTCGAGAATCAGATCAGCTTCAGCGGTGATAAAAGCCGAGCCTTTGATACGCGGGTGAACAACGTTGTCAACGACTTTGATTGACCCTTCAAAGACGCTGCCGACAATACTCTCCTGCTTCCACACGTCGCCTTCTTTGAGTTTGCCATCAGCGAAGAGACACGCGAGTTTTGCGCTTGTGCCTGTGCCACAAGGCGAGCGGTCGTAAGTCTTACTGGGACAAAGCACAAAGTTTTTACTGTTGACTCCGGGCAGTTGCGATGGACCAAAGAGCTCGACGTGATCAATTTCATGGCCGTCTGAGCCCTTGATTCCGGCGCGTGCAAGAGCTTCACGAACGCGCAAAGTAAACTCCAGCAAGCGATCGATATTGTCGAACTCGAGTTCCTGGCTATGTTCGTTCACGAGAAAAAACCAGTTTCCGCCCCAGGCAACATCGCCTCGAACCGGTCCCACCCCTGGAACGTCGATCGTGATATTGGCATCAAGACGATAACTCGGAACATTCGCCACTTCCACTGTTTTGCTCTCATCGAGATGGGCGACGACGACACCGACCGGCGTCTCGATCCGGTGTAACCCAGGACCAATGCGGTTCAGGTGGGCCAACGTAGCGACCACACCGATCGTGCCATGCCCACACATCCCCAGATAGCCTGCGCGATCGAAAAAAATGATGCCCGTTGCGCACGATTGATCGACTGGAGCACACAGCAAAGCGCCGATAACCGCGTCAGTACCACGCGGCTCGTTCACGATCGCGCGGCGAAAGTCGTCGTGATTATTTTTAAACCGTTCGCGACGATTTGCGAGAGAATCGTTGCCGAGCTCTGGCCCACCGCTGATGACCACACGCGTGGGCTCACCGCCGGTATGTGAATCGATGACTGTGACGCGTCGCATGCCGCATATTGAGCCACAAAAAGGCACAAATTCAAAAATTGGCTCCGTGTTTTATGTCTTTTGCGCCTTTTTGTGGCAGAATTCACGGTTTCGAAAGGCAAGTAGACCAAATGCGCAAGCTGTTCCCCCTCCTCCTTCTTCTTCTGTTATGCACCACTTCAGCCCAGGCGCAGTTGACGCCGGCCCAGGCCCGCGAGGCCGAATGGAAGAGCTACACACTCCCACAAACAAAATTCGCGCGGCAGATTAGTCCCGAGAAACAGTTTCTCTTTCGCGTGCCCGCCGACTGGAAGCAACAGGGAGACGAACTTTTCTTCAGTGGACCACACACCTCAGTCATAAGAGTAACCATCCAGAAGATTCCCGATGGCTATCCGTTCCAGGATTATTTTGCAGCGGTACTTCAGGGTGTGAGAAACCGGGTGGGTGCGGCGGAAGCGACGTTGACGCGCAAAACGCAGCTACAGGACTTGGAAGCACGCGAGATCTTCGTCGAGACCGACGACACTGAAGGCGAAACGTTTCGTACCACATCCTGGATCACGGTTAGTGGCCCACTGGCAGTCGTTTTCAACTTCCAGGCGCCCATTGCACATGCAAGTGAACTCGAGCCGTTCTTCAAGGCCGTCGTGCAATCCGTGGTCTTTGTTCCCGGCGACTATCCAGCCTTCGAATCACTGCGCGCTTCGATAATCAAAACGCCCGCGCCTGGTCCAATCAATGAGATCGAGGGCATCGTCGCCACTCTGAGTGAAGCAACTTCCGATCGAGAGTCAGCGATCAACCGTTTGGCTTCGCTCTTTTCGACGCACGGTGACGTAACCATCGACCTGCTGCTCGATCGTCGACCGTTAATTCGCGCTGCGGCTGTCCAGGCACTTGCACGCACGAGCAACAACACGCTTAAGCCGTTTCTGTGGGAGATGATCGACGACCGGGAGTTGATTGTGGCGGAAGCTGCGGCGCGGAGTGTCGCAACTGAGCCGGACGTTGTCGCCAAAACCCTCAAACACTCGTCGTCAGGTTTCGACACGGAAACGATCGCCCGAGTCTGGCCGTTCATGCCGAGCGACAAGCGAGTTGAACTGCTGCAACAGCTCTTCAGCAAGACTGCTACGCCTCCAAAAACAACACCGACGATAATAAGTGGTCCCAGGAAATTCGATGTATCTGTAAAGGTCAGCGAGCTGAAGGTTGTGAAGCCAGGAACGCCCGCGCCTGATGTGAAGGCTGACGTTTCTACCAATCCCGACGTTCAGCTAGGCGCGCTAATGTTGCTTAGCACCGTGGGGCGTGACGAGTTCAAACTCCCGCTCGCGCGGCTCATGGCGTCGAATTACGACCCGCTGATCGCAGTCGGGCTGCAAGTGGCGGAACAACGTGGCGAAACGCTGCCCGTCGATTCACTGTTCAAGCTGGTCGCTTCTTCCGATTATCAGGTGAGTAGATTCGCGGCCCAAAATCTCGGGCTTTCCGCAAGTGTTGCTGACATTCCTCGCATCGAGGCACTCGTCACGAAACCCTCCGCAGCCGCGAAAAAGTTTCTCGATGATGAGCTCCAACTCTCGATCAAGAAGATTCGACTTCGAAACGATCTGAGCACTGCAAAAACGCTGGCCGAACAGCGTGAGATCATTAGCAAAGCTCTGACCGATCCGTTACTCGACGAGTTTGCCTGGCGATACGACTGTGAAGCGACGGTCGACGGATGTGGAACGGGGCCAGTCGCTCTGAAGACCGATATCACGGTTAAGCCGTTTGCTGAAAACCTTTTTCCTCGCAAAGTGCGTCACTACGCTGCGATTCCGAATCCGGGCCAGTCTGTGCAGCGGTTTTACGAAACATTGACCGGGCTTCAGATGGACTCTCCGCGCGCGCAGGCAAGTCTCGTATTGATGATCGGTTACCTGCGCCAGTTACTCGCGAACGAACTGAGCGCGCCTGCCGAGGCCGCCACGCTGATCGAATACACGGGGATCGACCCCAATTCACCGATCGCGATGGGCACATGGACTGCCGACAAAGCGCTTGACACCACGAGCTTCGCCGAACGAAGAGCAATCGTGTTGCGAGTCAAAGACCGCGCACGGTTTGAGCGAGTCATACAGACGCTCCAATCATCCGATACCGGCGTCACTAACTTTATTGATTACGTTGCAATCGCGACGCGTGCTGTCGCTGCTTTGCCGGCCGCACTGCCGCTCGGTGTCGCGTCGCTGCGGTCAAACGACAAGAAGGGACCGTCTAAACGCACCTCGGTTTCGTACTCGTTTACTACTGAAAAGGAGTGGAATGGGCTGCGCATTAAGACAATCGAGCATCGCTCGGTCCGCGACGGGCAGATGGTGGGCGCTGCCACTCACATCGTCTCTATCGGCGACGCTGTGATTCTCGCGTCCGATCTCGCGGCGATTCGAGATTTGCTGGCCCATGCCAATAACGGTGAAAGCCTCGCGGCCAACACGCAGTTTCGCAAAGCGATTGAGCAACGTGGCGACGTTGTTTATTTCAGCGATCTGAAAAGCGTGCTGGGCGCGTTGGGAATAGACACGAAGGATTCCGGCTCCAGCATTAACGAGAGTGGGGCTTTTAATATCTCGAACAGCTCGTGGGAAAACTCTCACCATCTCGTGTTCGATGAGAGTGACTGGTCCAAGCCTTTGCAGCAGTTCCATCCGAAGGAGCTGACGGCGCCGCGTGAGTTATTACCCGCTTCGACGATCGCTTATTACCTGATGAAAGTCGATCTGGCGAGTGTGTGGCCCACGGAGTTCAGAAAGTATTTTCTTCCCGACGATCCGAAAGATAAGTCGAATGTATGGGCGCTCGATTTGAAAGAGGTATTGGCTGAGCTCGGGCCGGAATGTGGCGCCGTGATCCTCGAGCTTCCCGATTTCACCGAGTTTGACAGCGGAACGTGGGCCGGCTTCTGCACGTTGAAAAGC
This sequence comes from Pyrinomonadaceae bacterium, assembly GCA_035251975.1. GTDB lineage: Bacteria > Acidobacteriota > Blastocatellia > Pyrinomonadales > Pyrinomonadaceae > PSRF01. The sequence goes on from DATFDT010000281.1 coordinate 11,192, forward strand.
ACGAAGCTGTCTGAGGCGCTGACTGCCGGCAAACTTTTTACTGGTGTTGGTCCAACTAAAGATTTCGCGGAAGTTAAGGTTGGAGGTGACAAATATTTTGTCGCGACGCGCAAAGGGTTTCTCGTGGTTTCGAATCACGATAAGGGACTCGCGGCGTTTGACGGCAAGAGCAATCTCGCTGAAACACGCGACTACTCGCGCGCAGTAGAGAAAGTGCCGAGCGGCGTTGTTGCTTTCGGCGGTTACAACCTCGAAGCCGCGCTCGCTGCCGCGAACAAAACACCGTTTGAAGGGACACAAGCTTACGCTGCCAACCTCATCGGTTCCGTTGCGGGTGCTTTTCACAGTCAAAACTTTTATGCGACTGCCAGCGCGGGAGCCGTGGAAGCACATTCGTCGGTGGCGATGGATCGTGAAGGGCGTTATCCGGTAGCCGATTTCGCGTCACTGACGCGCGGCAATATCACGTTCGCTACGCTCGAACCAACTGGTATTCCGATCACCGATCAGAATCGCTTGAGTGGTCTGGTGCTGAAAGTCCGTTCGAAGGCGCCTGGACCAATCGAAAATATCCGCGATGACATTAAGACAGTGGAACAAAGGGTCGAGCAGAAGTCTGCGCAAGAGCTCTTACTGACGATCGGTGCGCGACGAAGCAGTCCTGAGAAAGCAATCGAGTTGCCGGTTAAAGATCCGGAGTTTGCTCAGTATTTAAAGGCGACAACTGAGTTTGCGGCGGATAACGAAGACGTCAAGAAGCAAGCTGCCGAGATCGCGGGAACCGATCGCGATGCGTGGAGCGTGGCGCGCAAGCTGGCCGAGTGGACTTTCAAAAATCTCGAGTGGAAACACGTCGCGACTGCAGACGCGGCGCAGACACTGGCCACGCGTGAGGCTGACTGTTCGGAGTTCAGTGCGCTCTTTGTGGCGATGGCGCGCTCGCTGGGTTTGCCGGCGCGAATGGTCACTGGACTCGCTTACAGCGGCACCTCGTTTGGCGGTCACGCATGGGTGGAGGTGTGGGCCGGAAAATGGGTCGAGCTCGATCCGACCTGGGGCACAGACTTTGTTGACGCAACCCACATTCGCGACAGTTCGAATGCGCTGATTACGTCTGCGGCATTGAATCTGATCGATATCGAGGTGGTGGAAACAAAGCGCAACGTTGCTGAGTTTCAAAAAACCGCCAAAGCGCTCACAGAGCATCTCACAAAAGCGATCCCGATTGCTGCGGGATCCGATATCGAAGCGGCGATCGATCTGCCAACGCTGACTGATGAGCTAATGGGCCAGGGCGCGTGGTCCAAAATGAACGAAGGCGAAAAAGAGAAGATGTGGTCAGCGTACCGCCGGATGATCGAGGAGATCGTGACGGGTTACGGCGAGAGCTCTTCAGGCCATAAGCTGCGCCTGCTGCATCTCGAAGAAAAAGGAAATGAAGCTGAAGCGACGTGCTTGCTCTACCCGTCTGACTGGCTGGTGAAGTTGAAACTCCTGCGGCGGAATGACCTGTGGTCTCTGGTCGAAGTCCAGAAGAGTGATTTTGGGCTTAACACCGTTGCAGACACACTGAAAACGACAATCGAGGCAATCGAAAAAGTTCGCGCAGGTCAGAAAGCCTCACGTGCTAGTTTGACAGATTTCGCTCGCGGGCTGCTTTTGATGGATGCTAATCCTGACAAGGGGATTGCAGTCGTTGATAAGGCTCTGACAGCGAATCCGAAAGACAAAGGTCTGCGATTTTTGAAAGCGCAGATTTTGTTTAACCAACTCGAGTTTGACGAAAGCACAAAAATACTGCGCGAATTGAGCGCGGAAGATTACGCTCCGGCAGTGTCCAAGCTTGCCTCCAGCCTGAGCGCCTCCGAGGATGAAGCATCACAGAAGGAAGCCGTCAAAACGTGGGAGCGCTACACATCACTCGAACCTTACGATGCACGCGCGTTCCGAGATCTTGGGACTGCATATAGCGTGGTAGCCAATCTGGTCCAGGCCGAAGCTGCGTTTCGAAAAGCAATTGAACTCGAACCTACCAGTGCCGAGAGCTATATGGCATTAGTTATTTTCCTCGTCCTCAACGATCGGTTTGCCGACGTGGTCCCGGTGTTTGCTGCTTACGATCAGCATAACGACACGGATGTAGACCTCATGGTAGAGGTAATTCGTCAGCTCTATTACGAATCAGAAAGCGCTCGCGCAGTAAAACTTGCAGACACTGAACCGGCGCGGGTGAAGGTTAGCTCGCAAGCCAACCTTCTGCTCGGAAGAATTCATATCGAGGACGGGCGTTACGCCGTCGCGCTTAACCATCTCAACCTATCGGCGCAGCTCGATAAGACATCGTCATCACCATACGCCGTCATGGCGAAACTCTATCGAAAGCAGTCGCGCTGGAATGCCGCGTTGAAAGCCGCCGATCAGGCCATCAAGCTTGATGAAGAAGATTGCGAAGCTTACTACGAACGTGCTTGCGCTTTGGCGCGACTTAAGAGGCTCAGAGAGGCAATGGCGGCCCTTGAAAAATCCGTCGATCTCGATCCCGATCATCTTGAGTGGATCCCTGATGAAGATGATCTGAAGCCGCTATCGTCGCTGCCGGCTTTCAAAAAACTCCTCGCGCCGCCGCCCGAAAAACCTTAGAAGTTTTGCGCCAGGTGTCGGAATTTTTCCGCGGCGTCGCCGCCGGATCTGGCGCAAATTTTCTACAAATCGAGTCGGAACAGTGCTTGCACATGTTCGCCTTTGAAAAGGAGAACATGATGAAGCACAAAACTCTGCCCCTGTTACTTGTCTTACTACTTCTCTCAAGCCAAACGCCGCTCGCTTTTTCGCAACAGACTACATCGTTGAGCGATTGGGCCGCAGTGCAACGGATTAAAACCAATGAACGACTTCTGGTCCGGCAGAAGAATGGGAAAGAGATCAAAGGTGAGATGATCGAAGCGTCAGACACGACGTTGACGATCGATCGCGACGGCAAGCCGTTTAGCATTGCGCGCGCCGACGTGCGCCAGGTTTACGTTGTCTCGGGAACGGCGAAGAAAGGCAAATGGGCCTTGATTGGCGCGGGCATCGGAGCCGGCGCAGGCGCGGGCATTGGCGCGGCGAAGTATTCAGACAGCGTTGACGACAGCCAGATCTATATCCCGGTGGGCCTGATAATCGGCGCCGGCTCAGGCGCCCTCGGTGGCCTGCTCTTCGGCGCAACCACGCGGAAACGCGAGCTGGTCTACGCCGCGAATTAGCGGTGGCTTCGCTGTCTCCACACATCGTCAGACCGGCGCTGATGAAGAATGGCTAAAATTTTCGCTTCTTTCGACTTTAAAGAATAGTAGATACCGTAAGGAAATCGTTTCAGCCGTGCTCGCCGAACAGCACCGTTAACAAGTGGAAATATGTAAGGAAATTGCAGAATACGAACCATAGTTGTGCGGCCTTCCGACATAAATCGGGACGCTATATTTGGATCGATACTCTGATACCACGAAAAGGCTGAGCCGATGTCTGCATCGGCGTCCGGTGTGAGGACGATGCGATAGTTCATTTAGCTGTAAGTGAGGATCTAGCTTTTTGGTTAATCGGTTAATCCGTCAAGGGTTTGGCCAATTTCTCAAGAAATTCTTTTTCTACTTCCTCCCAAGTCCTCCATTTTGAGGTATCTGCATTTTCATAGCGAGCCATTCGCTCTTCAATGATCGCCATGTGCCAGTCCGGAATTTTTACGTACTCATTGTTTACGTAATTGGGATCCGGGTTCTCTTCATTCAGTTGTTCTGAGGACATCTTTGCACTCCTTGTCGGGAGTATAGCACGCCCCCTGATTTCTGCAACTCAATCATCATCGTCTTTGTGATGCTTTGTGGCGACTTTTTCCGCAATCTCTTCGCGCTCTTCTTGTAATCCGAGGCGCATGGCGTCGAAGGCGGGGAGACGCGCGATCGAGGGCATGGGTGTATTGCCGCGCACGGAGAACCAGATGATGCGGTTCAGGATTTCGGGATCGGCCATGTCGGCGCGTTCGAGATCCTGTTCTTCGGTAAGCCGCATCCAGTAAGCCGTTGCGACGTCACGCGGCGGTGGTGTGATGAGATTGTCGAGCGCAACGCTCGGAAGCAGCACTTTGTAAGGTCGCAGGTCCGGCTCTGTGCGAAAGATGTTGATGGGTGTAGCTGTTGCGTCGAGTTGGTTCATCGGCTCGATGCCGAGCAGCAATTCGATCGTCCGGATCACGCTGACCGTGTTGTGAAATTCATGGACCAACGCACCTGGCTTGTTGTAGGCACTGATCACGAGCGCCACTGAACGGTGTGCATCTACGTGATCTGGTCCATCCTGCGCGTCGTCTTCGACAACAACGATAGCCGTGTCTTTCCAGTAAGGACTATTCGACACCGCCTCCACCATTAACCCGAGCGCGTAATCGTTATCGGCAACGTAAAACTGCGGCGTCGGCTTGCGCACACTGATTCCGTCCGTGTGATCGTTCGAGAGTCGTACGACGGAGAGATTTGGCAACTGGCCCTTGCGAAACTCGTCCAGCCACGCACCCAATCGCGAATTACCGCGAAACCGCACGTCAGCCTGAGAATTACTGATCAACGGGCTGCCATTACTCTCACGAGCGGCGCGATACGAATCGACCGTCATCGCGTCAGGCGTGTCCATGTCAAAGTTTCGATAGTCAGTGCTGACACGACCTTCGAGCGATTTCTTTGTGGGAAACGCTGAAACAGTCGGCGACAGATCCGGGTACGACTTCGCGCGGTTCTCTCGCACCGCTTTCACATCAGCTTCTGACAGTGTGACAACAAACTCCCCGTAGTTTCGATAAGTCAGACCAGCACGCGCCGCAGCATCCCACAGATAAAGCGACTCCGGCTCAGCAACGTCGCGTGACCCCTGGAGATAAGGAATGAAGCGACGCATGAAGTTGGCAACATCATCCGTAGTCGCTTTCGGTCCAAACAACGAAGGCTCACCACGCAATGGCTCGTAATTCGGCAAACGATTGAAGCCTTCGAAATCGTACGTGCGGCCGCGGCGGCCATAATGCCAACGAAACGCTTTGTCGACGTAGTCAGTTGAAAACGCAGCGGTGGACCAGTTGTGACCGTCAGGACTCGCTTCCGAGTTCACAAAGAATCGATCGAACAATCCGAAGCGAAGCGCGAGCGCGCGATGATTCGGTGAGATGTCCTGACGCTGACCGTTGGGCCGTGCGGCTGCGTCACCCGCTCCGAAGATCGCAAGCGACGGATCGCCGTCAGCTTGCGCGCCATCGCCCGACTGTTTCAAATCGCCAAAAATTTGATCATAGGACCGGTTCTCTTTGATCACGTAGATAACGTGTTTGATCGGCGAACGGCCGGGAAAGAGTCTCGCCTGTCGCTCGCCAAGCAGACCGTTGTTGCGCATTACCTGTTGTGTGTAGCGAGCGAGCGCGGGATCGTCAGGAGTGGTCACAGCGCTGATGTTGCCGATGACGATCGCCGCGCTGTATTGCCCGCCTTGTCCACCAGCACGACCGCTACCGGATGGAAAGCGTTCGTTGGGTGCGTTGGGCACGCGGCCGGAGTTGTCGACGATCAATGAAGAGTTCTGGACGCCGGTGCCTTTGCCGTTGCCGATAAAGAGGATTGAGCCCACAAGCGCGAGAGCGGATGGGTATTGGCCGGTAGGGATAAAACCCTTGACTCTACTACGCGCGGGGGCAAGCCCCTCTTCCTGACTTGTTCTATTCCGAGGCTTATCATTGAGTTCGACGACTGCGACGGAGTTGCTGTGTGCGTTCGCGACGTAAAGATCGTCGCCACGCAGCGCGAGTCCTTCCGGACTGTTGCCGGATGGAACACCTTCTGACAATCGCACGTTGATGCGTTCGATCTCTTTGTCAGTCTGCGTGTCGATTACTGAAACACTGTCGTCATTCGAATTCGCGACGTAAAGACGCGTGCGCTCGTGATTCAACAGCATCGCAGTCGGATGCCGTCCGACCACCACACGCAAAATTAATTTCCCTGCCTGAACCACCGCGACTGTGCCGTCGTTCCAGCACGACACGTAAGCTTTAAAAGAACTTTGATGAGGCACGACCGCCACCGCATACGGGTAAATAAACTGCTCGCTATCACCTTCGCGTCTTAGATCGACGCGCGTGAGCTTGCGTCGCCCACGCACATCTTCAATCACGCCAAGACTGTCACCGAGATTGTTCGCGACGAAAAGCGTGTTGCCATCCGGAGTGATCGCAATCCCCGTCGGATAAACAGGCACGCGATCGCTGTTGTAGCGCGGTGAGTTTGCAGCAGTCGCGAATCCACTGACGTCGATAAAAGGCGCCTCGACGGTTGTGTTTGGACCAGGCGATGCGGGCGTGATCGGCGTCAGATTCTCAGCTTGAAAACGAAAGATCCAGATCTTATTTTCGAATCCACCCGAAACGTAAAGCGCGTAAGAGCCGTCGTCTTGCGGAATCGTCGAGAACGCAACGCCGACATTCACACTCTGCGGCGAGGGAAAGTAAACATTTTGCACCACAGCCGCCGGCTTCGCGTTGAGATCGATTACTGAAAGCGACTGCTGACCGCGATTCCCTGCCGCATTAAACTGAATCCCGTAACCGCTGTTGACTGAAATCAGAAACCGGCCTTCGCCGTTTGGTCCCAGCTTATCCGGACTGCGAATGAGATCGACCGGCAACGCACCCACCGCCGCCTGTCGCGTCGTCAGATCCTGCACCAGCGAACCTGCGGGCGTGATCGGTCGTCCCTGGCTAGCCGGTTCGTCGGAAATGGCGGACGACGAAACCAACAAGAGGCTGGTCGTAAGTAAAAGACTGAGAACCAGGTAAATACCAATTCTGGGGTTCATTGGTTTGCGCAGTTTACATCGTGTATCCACAGATTACACAGATAGATCCGAAAAAATAAATTGAGTGACGAACAGATCGACGGAAACAACCGCATCCTACCATGCGGCTACTAAGCACAAACGCCGTGTATAATGGCGTTCACCAAAAATGAGCCAACTCATACGGTTTCTGTTCGGACATGAGCAGGCCGTTTTTACTAACGGCCGCTTCGGTTTCGACGTGCGTCCGAGCGCCATAATTCTCATTCTCTTAGCTCTTCTCGCCGGCGTCTTTATTTATTTCATTTACCTGCGCCCGCGCGTTCGTCTCTCAAAAGGCACGACCATCACGCTAATCGCGCTGCGCGCCACACTTTTACTGCTGATGGTTACATTGCTGTTACGGCCGGTCGTCGTCGTTTCGTCAGTGATCCCGCGCAGCAGTTACGTCGCGATGGTGATCGACGACTCGGTCAGCATGAAACTGCATGACGTTCCCGGCGGCGCCACGCGTCTCGAAAGCGTCAAGCAGGCGCTACTAAACACCGCTCCCGGACAAGACTCGTTTCTCAATCGACTCGAAAAGAAGTTCAAAACAAATCTTTACGGCTTCTCCGGCGGCCTCGCACGACTCAAAGACGGCAACGATCTTTACGGCGAAGGACGCACCAGCGACCTCGCAGGCGCATTGGACGAGACGATCAAACGTTCTTCGGGTATGCCGCTTTCCGCAGTGGTCCTCGCAACCGACGGCGCTTCGAACGTTCCGCGCGATCTCGCCGCGGTCTTAAGGGAACTGCGCGCGCGCGATATTCCCGTGTTCACTGTCGGCGTCGGCAACACGTCGCGCCCGATGGATGCCGAGTTAACACGCGTGAACATGCCGCGACGCGTGCTCGTCGGATCGAGATTGAACATCGAGACGATTGTGGGCTTGCGTGGTTACAGTGCGACGAAAGTGCTGCTGAGCGTGAAGGAAGACGGACGCACTGTGAAAACAGAAGAGTTCAACCTACGCGGCAACGACACGCAGGCAGTCAATCTCGAGATCACGCCCACCACGCCCGGCATTCATCGTTACACCGTCGAGGTCACGCCGCTCGATGGCGAGTTGACAGTCGACAACAACAAGCAGGACTCGCTCGTTGAAGTGATCACTGGACCACTGCGAATCCTGCACGTCGAAGGCGAGCCGCGTTGGGAATTGGGAAAGATTCGCGAGTCGATCACGCCGAACGAAAAGAACGTCACGCTCGTCTCACTTCAGCGCACGGGTGAGAACAAGTTTTACCGGCAGGGCGTCGGCAATCAAACAGAGCTCGCGACCGGCTTTCCAAAGTCGGAAGAAGAACTGTTTTCTTATGACGGTCTGATCATCGGCAGCGTCGAGGCTGGATTTTTTACTGCGGATGAGCTGCGAAATATCGAAGCGTTCGTGTCGCGTCGCGGCGGCGGATTACTCGCGCTCGGCGGACGGCTCGCCTTCGATGGCGGCAAGTTCAAGGGCACAACAATCGAAGAGCTTCTGCCGGTTGCGCTCACGGGTGGTCCAGTTGACGATGCAAACTCATTTACGCCGGTCTATAAACCAGTACTGACGGGCGCGGGCCAGGAGCACCCGATCACGCGTCTGAACGACGATCGCGGCGCGAATCAAAAAATTTGGAACGAATTGCCGCCGATCTCCGTCTCGGAAGTATTGTCGAACGTGAAGCCGGGCGCTTCGGTGTTGCTCGAAGCGCGGCGCACCGAGGGTTCGGCCCAGGTCGCTCCTTTATTAGTGCAACAGCGGTACGGTCGCGGACAGACGCTCGCGCTCACGGCGGCGGATACGTGGCGTTGGAAAATGAGAATGGATTCAAAGAACAACGCACACGAAACATTCTGGCGACAGATGCTGCGCTATCTTGTGAGTAGCACGCCGCGGCAGGTCGAGATCGGTACCGAGAAGGAAGTTTACGCGCTTGACGACAACGTAAATATCGTTGCTGACATTCGTGATAAGCATTTTAATCCGGTGCCTGATGCGCGTGCGACGGCGCGTGTGACGAAGCCGTCGGGCGCGGTTGTCGATGTGCCGTTGAAGTTTACGACGCTCAACTCGGTGAATACGTACGCCGGTGAATTCAAGGCGGATGAGTTGGGCCAACACCGGATCGAGCTTGTGGGGACGAGTCAGAGTCTCGGAACGTTGAGTGCGACGTCAAACACGCTCGTAAGCGATCTAAATCGTGAGTATTACAGTGCGGCGCAGAATAGCGATTTATTGAAGCGCATCTCGGCCGAGACGGGTGGGAAATACTACACACCCGCCGAAGTGCAGTCGCTTTTAGACGATCTGATCTACCGTCAAACACCGTATTCCGAGCGGGTGACTAAGGATCTGTGGGACATGCCGGTGAATTTCCTGTTGATTATCGGGCTGCTCAGCGCTGAATGGTTCCTGCGAAAGCGTGAAGGACTAGCTTAATGAGCATTACGCGCCTACTGATGGTTTTCTTTTTGTCTGCTTTTTGTGCCCTTTTGTGGCCAACTTTTGCTCAGACAAAAGGCGATCCGAATAAGTTTGCCGTGATCGTGAATGGCGCGGGTGG
>DATFDT010000282.1:0-9145 GCA_035251975.1 Pyrinomonadaceae bacterium
TATCAAACGACGGGTGGCCACGGAGTGCCACCCCTACAGTTGAGTGGTACGGACCTGATGTCACAATGATTCCTGACTTTGAGCCAAAGCGTAATTAACGCGATCCTGCGAATGGAATTGCCGGCTTGGAAGAACAAAACGCGCCGATCGAAACCTTTTCAACCACGAATCATGTCTCGTTCAGCGTAGCGCTATATAACATCGAGCGTTGCACTATGTCAATTCTTCTACAACATTTGTTGCACGACGAAATCGGGTGTGCTATTTTCTGGCGCGCATGATGCACGCCTCCAAAATCCCCAATCAGGCAACACCCACTCAGATCGAAGTTGAAGGCGTGGAGATCCGGCTGGTCCGTCTGCCCTTAACTGAGCCTTTCGAGACGAGTTTCGGGAAAATCGATTCGAGATTGATCTTTCTGGTATGTCTCAATGCGGGCGGACTGAAAGGCTGGGGTGAGGTAGTCGCGTCCGAACAACCACTGTATAGCTACGAAACCGTCGGCACTGCTTTTCACGTCATCAAAGACTTTCTCGCCCCCGCAGTGCTCGACGAGCCGATCACAGACCTGGCGGGACTGGCAAAAAGATTTTCACGATTCCGCGGACACAACATGGCGAAAGCCGGCCTCGAGCTGGCGTTTATGGATCTGCTCGCGCAGGTGAATAAACAATCACTGTCAGCGCTGATCGGTGGTGAGCGGAAGCGCGTTGCGGTCGGTGTGAGTCTCGGAATTCAGCCAACTTTATCTCAGCTTCTCAGACGTATAGACAAATATCTGAATCTCGGTTACCAGCGCATCAAGCTGAAGATCAAACCGGGCTGGGATAACCAGGTCGTGTTTGAAGTGCGGCGCCTCCATCCCGACATCCTGCTCTCAGTTGACGCTAATTCTGCTTACACACTTGCCGACGTGGACCATCTCAGGAAACTCGACGATTTCAACCTGCTGATGATCGAGCAGCCGCTACAGAGCGACGATATCGTGGACCATGCCGAATTGCAGAAGCGTTTGAAAACGGCTCTGTGTCTTGATGAGAGCATTACCAGTCAGCGACAGGCAAAGGCCGCTCTTGACCTCGAGAGCTGCCGGATCATTAACGTCAAGATCGGGCGCGTGGGCGGCTATTCAGAGGCACTCGTGATACACGATCTATGTGCTGCGCGAAGTATTCCTGTCTGGTGCGGAGGCATGCTCGAATCCGGGATTGGCCGCGCGCACAATATCGCTCTCGCCAGTCTCAACGGATTCACGTTGCCGGGTGATATCTCGGCCAGCTCGCGTTACTTTGAACGCGACCTCATCTCGCCTGAGGTCACAGTGGCTTCTGATGGTACAGTAACCGTGCCCGATGCCACCGGTTTGGGTTTTGAAGTTGACACCTTCTTTATCGAGCGGCAAACCGAGACTCGGGTGTACCTCTCCCGAAAATAGTCTTCAACAGCAAGGAGCAAGAGTATGGCGCCGGCGAATAGTCGCGATGAGAACGGAGCCCGATCTTCTTTGACGTCGCTTGAAGTTCGCTTTGCGCAATCGCCCTTGAGCGGCACGCGGCGTCGATTAATCAGAGAGATTCTGGACAATCACGAAGAGACTTTCTTTCTTTCTTCGCGCGAGATGGCGAAGCGTTATAACGTTGACGCTGCGACGATCGTGCGCACAGTTCAGGCTCTGGGCTACGAGCGTTTTGCTGATTTCGCTGCGGATCTGCGGCAGCATTTCGTCGATCACATAACGCCGTACACGGTGTTGAAAGCTGCGACCCAGGAGAAACGCAGTGTTACGCAACAGATCCAGCATTGCGTCGAACGTGATGTCGAGAGTTTGAGTGTTTTGCGATCCGCTTTTTCGGCTGATCGTGCAGTGGACCTCGCGAAACGGATCCATAGCGCGCGCAATATACTCGTTGTGGGTGTGGATCTCGCGGCGTCGCTGGCATGGTTTCTCGCGTATGGTCTGACTCCGCTCGGATTTGCAGCAGAGGCTCCGGTTGGCAGCACCGGAAATCTTCAACACAAGATCGATCTACTGACCGTAAAAGATCTGCTCGTCGCGATCAGTTTTGGAAAATGCCTCAGGGAGACGGTCGAAGCCGTCGATCGCGCTCATGGACGCGGGATTCCGACGTTCGGCATAACGGATAGCGACACCACCCCGATCGCATTGCACTGCGACCACTATCTGCTGGCGCCCACGAGCAGTCCCTCGTTCACGGGTTCGTATGTCGCGCCGATGGCTCTGCTAAATACGATCATCGTTGCGTGCGCCCACCTCCGACCGAAGCGAGCGTTGGCCATGTTGAGTCGCACCGAACAGGAATACCGAACCGGGCGCCGCTGGTACCAGGAGCCGAGGAAAAAATCTTAGGTTTGCGCTTTTTGTGGCTAAAAATAAATTCGTTGACAAGGCCATACGCGCTTGCTATATCAGCATAACCCCTTGCGACTGTTGTCGTTTCCCCCATCCACTTAAATAGTCATTTGCCCAGTTTTCTAAAGTTCCGAGCCAGGGAGGGTGTCATGCTATCAAAAGGGTCCGTACTCGCACTGTTCTTCCTATTTTCAGTCACTTCCGCAATTGCCCAGAGCGATCGTGGATCGTTAACCGGCCGCGTCACTGATCCAACCGGCGCCAGCGTCCCAAACGCCAAGGTCACCGCCACAAACCTTAATTCAAACGAAACTCGCGAGGTCCAAACTTCCGGCGAGGGAAACTACACGATTCCCGAGCTCAAGGCCGACCCGTACAAAGTGACGGTCGAAGCGCAAGGCTTCAAAACGGCCTCCGCGGAAAACATCGTGGTCGCAGTGCAAACGAACCGCACCCTCGATTTCAAACTGGAGATCGGCGAGATCAGCAGCGTCGTCACGATTTCGAACGACGAAGCACCAGTCCTGCAAACCGAAACACCGGTGCGCCAGACGAACGTGAGCGAACGCCAGGTGAAAGAGCTGCCACTGCTCGTCAGCTCCGAGTTCGCGGGCCGCACGCCTCTGTCTTTTATTTACCTCGACAGCAACGTCACGCAGGGCAGCGGTACGCAAGGCACTGACACGACGCGTTTCCGTGTGAGCGGCGGGCAGGCGCTCGGCACAGAGATCCTCATCGATGGCGCGAGTACGCGACGCACGCAAAACGGCACGTTCTTCTCGGAAGTCGCGCCCGGACCAAATGCGTTTCAGGAGTTTACGCTTTCAACCAGCACTTATTCAGCCGAGTTTGGCAACTCATCCGGCGGCGTCATCAACTTCACGCAAAAGAGTGGAGGAAATGATTATCACGGTGAGATCTACGATTTGATCCGCAACGAGAAATTCAACGCGAACACGTTTCGCAGTAACGCCCAGGGACTCGATCGGGCGCGCGACAATCAAAACGATTTCGGTTTCAACGTCAGTGGTCCAATCACCATCCCGCACTTCGGCGAAGGTGGACCAATGGTTCATCGCTTCCGCAATCGCGCTTTTTTCTTCGTCAACTACGAAGGCTATCGATTCACGGAAGGCTCAAACAACATCATCACTGTGCCGACGCTGAGGATGCGGCAGGGAGACTTTTCCGAGCTACTCACCGACCCGTACATCCTGAATTTCTTCGGACACGGAATACAGATCTACGATCCACGGCAGCCTGCAGGAACTCGCGCTGCGATTCCCGGCAATCGCCTCGATCTGTACCTGGGCGGCGCTCGAATCGATCCCGTCGGCGCCAACGCACTCCAGTTTTTCCCGGCGCCGAACCGGACCGGCCCGCTGGGTTCGACGGTTTTTGGGAATTACCTGTCAATCGGGCTCAGACCGACAAACATGGACCAGTACACGACGAAGCTCGATTTCGTCACGTCTGACAAGAACCGGATTTCCGGCAGCTTCTCGCATCGCACGAACGATCGCATCGCGGGTGATCCGGTTCCGCGCTTCCCTCTGCCGTTCACATCGCAGGGAGCTTTCAACCAAAACTTCAAATCGATCCTGGTTCGCGTCCAGGACGATTACACGTTTAGTCCAACGCTCTTGAATCACTTCAACGTCGGGTTCACGCGCTACGACGTCGCGAATCGTAACACTACCGATCCGTTTGACACGTCGTCGCTCGGTTTTCCTGTTAACGCGACGCAGAACAGCGCTTATCCTCGGCTTGGTTTTCCCGGTTACGGAGACCCCACGACCTCGGCCGATCCGCGCGCTTACCAGGACATTGGTTCGAGTTTCTTTACCGATCACATCTTTGATACTTCGTGGCACATCGCTGACGCTGTGACGTATATCACCGGCAACCACTCGTTCAAGTTCGGCGCAGAGTTCCGTACGTCACAATTTAATTTCAGGCAAAGGATCGATCCCGGTGGTTCATTCAATTTCCGGCACGATCAAACGGCGGCTGATTTCGATCCCGACGGTGGTTCGCCCATCGCCAGTCTGATAACCGGCGCGACCGAGTTCTCGTTCAATTCAAACAACTCGATCGATCCGCAGTTCAGACAAATCACGCACGGGTATTTCGCGCAGGATGATTGGAAACTCACTCCGCATCTGACTGTGAATCTCGGCATTCGTTATGACGTGCCGGGTCAACGATATGAAGCGCGCAATTTCTATCGCGGGTTCGATCCAAATGTTTTGAATCCCGAAGTCGGACGGCTTGGTGCGATTGCAGGAGCGGCGGGACAAGGTGGCATACAGGCCGCGGAGCGCTCGCTCGTAAAGACGGATCATTCAAACTTTGGTCCAAGGTTCGGTGTGGCTTACGCGTGGAACGAACGCACAGTGATTCGCGGCGGCATCGGTCTCTACTATTCGCCGATCATTTACGGATTCGAAGGCCAGAACGAGCTGAACACGGGATTGATTGGCTACAACACCAGTTCAGGTCCACGAACGCCAGATGGTCGCAACGCGCAGTTTTTCTTGTCAACGTATCCGTCGATTCCGCCAATCGCGCCAGACAGCCAATTCATCGGGACGGACATACAGTTCTTCGATCCGGATTTCAGAACCGGACGCACACTGCAATACAGCGTCGATATCCAGCGTGAATTGCCTTATAACTTCGTCGCCTCGGTTGGTTATATCGGCCATCACGCTACGCGACTGCGATCGAATTTTCAGCGTTTGAATGGACTGCCGCTCAACGCGCTGAAGCTTGGTTTTCCGGTTCTTAATATGTCTCTTGCCGATGCGCTTGCGGATCCGGCGATCGTGTCGTTTGCGCAAAGTGTTGGCGTCGCGTTACCTTCGTCAACGAACGCGGTCTTCCCGGGCTTCACCGGCAACGTCGCTCAAGCACTGAAACCGTTCCCACAATACAACCGCATCAACAACATTCTCGAGAGCCAGGGGACGAGCGACTACAACGCGCTTCAGGCAAAGCTCGAGCGACGCCTTTCAAGTGGTATTCAAGTGGGCGCGTCGTACACATTCTCAAAACTGATCACGGACGCGTCTGAAGATCTATTCGGCGGATCACCGCTCGGTGGTGTGTTGCAAAATCCATTCGATCGCGAGTCGTTCCGCTCGATCTCGCCAAACAACGCGCCACACGTGTTTGTGATCAATTACCTGATCGAGTTGCCGTTCGGTAAGAACAAGCGTTACCTGAACACTAGCGGAATCGTGGATAAGTTAGTAGGCGGATGGCAGGTCAACGGGATCAATCGATACCAGTCTGGCGTGCCGCTGAGTTTCTTCACGTCAGATCCGGTCTTCACTGACTTTCTGCAATTGACGGGATATCTTGGAAACCTGCGATTAAATCCAACCGGTCAACCGTTCGAGACCGATGGCGCGTTCATCGACAATCGCTTTGGACGGCAATTGATCAATACGGCAGCGTTCGTACCTCCGCCGCAGTTTGGCTCGGGCTTTAATAACAATCCGAGTGGCGCAGCGATCGGCTCTGCGGCTTACGCGGCGTATTACGCAGATCCTTTGCGGTTCTTCGGCACGCTCGCTCCGGCGCTCAGCTTCGTACATTCACAGCCTTTCTACAGTGAGGACGTGAGTATCTTGAAGAAGACGCGCATCACCGAAACGGTGACGTTTGAGTTGGGTGCGGAAGCGTTCAACTTGTTCAATCGCACGTATTTCTTCTTGCCGACGACGGACCTGCGCGACGCTGTAAACTTCGGATTTCAGAGTGTTGGGGCAAACAATCCGCGCCGCGTGCAGCTACGTTTACGGCTGCTTTTCTAAAGTTATGTGGGACAGGATTTACAAGATGAAAACAGGATTAACAAGCTGTCTTGTCAATCATGAAAAATCTTGTAAATCCTGTCTACTGCTTGCCATGGTTATCTTTGCTGTTTCCACTGTCGTGGGTCAGGTAAACGACGGTGTTGCAGCGTTCGAGCGTGGCGATAAGAGTCGAGCGAAGCTGATTTTTGAGCAGACGTTGAAGAATGATCCGCGGAACGTCGACGCGCATACGTATCTCGGCATGATCGCTGCTGAGGCTAATGAGCTCAACGAAGCGGAGCGACACTTCGCTGCCGCAGCATCTCTCGCCCCCTCCGAACCGTCTACGAGAAACAACTACGGCGCGATTCTGATGCGCCTCGGTCGCACGGCCCAGGCGCAAACAGAATTCGAAGCGTCGCTCGATCTCAACGCAAACCAACCGAGCGCATTAACGAATCTCGCGCAGATATATTTCGATCGTGGCCAGCCTGACGATCTGCGGATGGCGCGAAGTCTGCTGGAGCGTGCTGGAAAGAACAGTACCGACGCTGAAATTCCTCGTGCGCTTCTTATCACTTACCTGAAACTGGGCCAAGCCTTAATGGAGAAAGGGCTCCACGACGAGGCCATCAACGAGCTGAAGACTGCGCTCACATTGGATCAAACGAACGCGAGGATTTACGCAACTTTGGCGGAAGCCTATGAAGCAAACGGTCAGTATGAGAATGCTATACCTGCCATGCGTCTCGCAGTGCAACGCGATCCGCAAAATGAGATCTACCACTTTCGTTATGGTCTTCTCCTCACCGACTCGCATGCACCCGCGGCCGGCATTCTTCGCTTGCAGGAAGCGCTCAAGCAGTTTCCGAATTCAGCGCGTTTATGGTTAGCCCTCGGGATTGCTCAAATCACGTACGGTCAGAACGCAGAGGCGGAAAACTCGTTCAAGCAATCACTCGCGCTCGACACAAAACTAGTTCCTGCCATTGCATATCTCGGTATGACTTACAATGAGCGAGGCGCGTATGAAAAGGCTATCACCTTCTACGAACAGGCGATCGCTTTAAACCCGCAACTCGCCGCGCTGCATTACCTCGTCGCCGAGACAATCCTGAAGAGCTCGGAGGCTGACACAACTCGCGCTGAAAAGTATCTTAGACGCGCTATCGAGCTCGACCCGAATCTCGCGTCCGCTTATCTGACCTGGGGAAAACTTTACGTTCGCACAAACCGGTACGCCGAAGCTGCGCCCCTCCTGGAACGCGCGGTATCGCTGCAACCTGAGCTGCTCGAAGCTCATTATCAACTCAGCCGCGTGCTCGTGAAGTTGAAACGAACGGATGAAGCGAATCGAGAGCTGGCAGTCTTTAAACAACTAAGCGAAAAGCAGAAAGCGCGGAACGAAAGCCGCGAGATCGTCCGCCGTCTCGCCAACGTAAGGTTCTGATCAAATGAAAAGGTCAACTCATATGCCCACACTCCGAAGGCTGGCCCAACTATTCGCCGTTTGGCTCGTGCTCGCTGTCAGTGCCTTCGCGCAGGCCGAGCGGTGGTCTGAACAGAGAGCGCGAGATTGGTACGCGAGGCAGCCTTGGCTGATCGGCAGCAACTACAACCCTGCGAGCGCCATTAACCAGCTCGAGATGTGGCAGGCAGACTCGTTCGATCCGAAAAGAATCGATCTCGAACTCGGTTGGGCCGAAAGTCTCGGCATGAATACCATGCGCGTTTACCTGCACGATCTGCTCTGGCAGGACGCGGAAGGTTTCAAGCAACGTCTTGATCAGTTTCTGAGTATCTGCGCCAAACATAAGATCAGACCAATCTTCGTACTCTTCGACTCGGTTTGGGATCCGGACGCGAAGCTTGGCAAGCAGCGTGCGCCGCGCCCGGGCGTACACAATTCAGGTTGGGTGCAGAGTCCGAATCGCACGACGTTGCAAAACCCTTCGGAGTATTCGCGTCTCGAAGCGTACGTGAAAGGCGTTGTCGGGCGGTTCGCGCGAGACAATCGGGTGCTCGCGTGGGACATTTGGAACGAGCCCGACAACGAGAATCCCGGCAGCTACAACGAACTCGAACCGAAGAACAAAGTGGAACTCGTGTTGCGCCTGCTACCTCAGGCGTTCGCCTGGGCGCGTGCGGCGCAGCCCGAGCAGCCACTAACGTCAGGTGTGTGGAAGGGCGACTGGTCCACTCCGGAAAAGATGACCGCGATGGATCGCCTGCAGATCGAAAACTCAGACGTGATCACGTTTCATAACTACGACCACCCGACAGAGTTGGAGAAACGGATCAACTGGCTCAAGCGCTACAACCGTCCGATGATTTGCACGGAATACATGGCTCGTGGCAATGGCAGTTTCTTCTTCGGCGGTCTGATGATCGGCAAGGTTCACAATGTCGGGATGATCAACTGGGGGTTGGTCCAGGGTAAGACGCAAACAAATCTGCCGTGGGATTCATGGCAGCATCCGTATGTCGATCGCGAACCGTCGATCTGGTTTCACGAAGTGTTTCGCAACGACGGCAAACCTTACATTCCGGAAGAAGTTGAGTTTATCAAACGGATGACCGGCAAGACGAAATAATCCAGACTTCTTCTCTGTGCAATCTCTGTGTTCTCTGTGTCTCTGTGGTTAACGTTTTGTACGCCATTAGCCACCACAGAGACACCGAGAACACAGAGGTTGCACAGAGAAGCAGCGAATTAAACATTGCATAGAAAACTGCAACTAGTTTTGGTTTGGTCTCTGCTGGCGGCTGTTTTTGCGCAACCTCACGTCGTCGCAGCGCAAACGAGAGCAGCGATAACGATCGATGCTCGCAAAGTTGAAAATCGCATCAGTCCCCTGCTCTACGGACAGTTTCTGGAATTCATGTACGAGGGCATCAAGGGAGGTCTGCACGCGGAGCTGATTCGCAATCGCAGTTTCGAAGAACCGCCGAACGCGATCGGTCTCTCACG
>DATFDT010000283.1:0-5600 GCA_035251975.1 Pyrinomonadaceae bacterium
AGGAGGGAACAAGTCAGAAGAGGGGCTTGCCCTCGCCGTCACTTGGATGGACGAGCGGGGGCAAGCCCCTCTTCCTGACTTGTTCCCTTTTGACGTTATCGCGTCGAACCCACAGCTCGACTTCGTGCGTTTTCCCACCAAAACCGCTGGAAATCCAACCTTGACACTCTTCTTGTTAAACTTGTACTATGACTGCACAACGATGTTAGCCTCATCGTTGGGATAGCTAAACCGGTCATGCCTCGCGCCACATTCGGCGCCCAATCCACCACCCAGAGAATCGGGGATCTACCTGCTCCCGAGAGCTTTTTAGTGCACAAATGTCAGCCAAATTAGGCGAAATATTAGTCCGCGAAAATTTAATTAGCCCGCAGCACCTGAGAGAGGCACTCGACTACCAGCGCGAACATGGTGGCCGCCTTGGCTTCAATCTGGTAAAGCTCGGTCTTATAAGCGACGACATGATTACTGCTGTGTTATCACGGCAGTACGGTATTCCTTCTGTCAACTTAGATCTCTTCAATATCGATCCTTCCGTCATCAGCCTCATCCCTCAAGAGGTCGCCTCAAAGCATTCCGTCCTGCCACTCTCACGCGTTGGCGCAACACTAACGCTCGCAATGGTCGATCCGACCAATGTCTTCGCGATGGACGACGTCAAGTTTATGACCGGCTTGAACGTCGAGCCTGTAGTTGTCGCTGAAGGCAGTGTGCAACAGGCAATCGCGAAGTATTACGGCAGCTCACGCGAGATCGAGCTCGCTACCGTCACCACAGAAGAACTTCCCAAGAACGGCTCGAAGAACAACGGCGCAAACGGCGGGATCACGAAAGACGATCTCGTCTCGCTCGACAGCATCGACTTCGATCACAGTCAGAGTGAAGACGTTGAAGTATTAGAAGATAACGAAGAGATCGATCTCTCGACACTCTCGCGGATGAGTGAAGACGCGCCCGTGGTACGTCTGACCAACGTGCTGCTCGTCGACTCACTTCGCCGCGGTGCTTCTGATATTCACATCGAGCCTTACGAAAAAGAACTACGCATCAGGTTTCGTATCGACGGCGTGCTTTACGACGTCATGCATCCGCCATTGAAGATGCGCGATGCGTTGATCTCGCGCATCAAGATCATGTCGAAGCTCGACATTTCGGAAAAGCGTCTCCCCCAGGACGGTCGCATTAAGATCAAAGTGAAAGTGGACTCACGTTCGCGCGAGCTCGACTTTCGCGTTTCTACACTCCCGACTCTCTTCGGCGAGAAAGTCGTGCTTCGTTTGCTCGACAAGCAAAACCTCATGCTTGACATGACGAAGCTCGGTTTCGAACCCGAATCACTTACGAAATTCAAGCGTAACATCTCCAAGCCCTACGGCATGGTGCTGGTGACTGGTCCAACTGGAAGCGGTAAGACAAACACGCTTTACTCCGCGCTCCAGTCATTGAACACAGTCGAAACCAACATCATGACGGCGGAAGACCCGGTAGAGTTCAACCTTGCTGGCATCAATCAGGTGCAGATGAAAGAACAGATTGGGTTGAACTTCGCCGCCGCTCTTCGATCATTCCTACGCCAGGATCCCAACATTGTTCTGGTCGGCGAAATCCGCGACTTCGAAACGGCTGAAATCGCCATCAAAGCCGCGCTGACTGGTCACCTCGTACTCTCTACCCTCCACACTAATGATGCTCCCTCCACCATCTCACGACTCATGAACATGGGCATCGAACCCTTCCTGGTCGCTACCAGCGTGAACCTCATCCAGGCTCAACGTTTGATTCGTCGTGTCTGCAAGGACTGCAAGCAGGAACACTCAATACCCGCCGAGGCATTCATCGAAGTTGGTTTCACAATCGAGGAAGCCAAGACGATGAAGACCTTCAAAGGCAAAGGATGTGCGACCTGCAACAACACCGGCTACAAGGGACGAATCGGACTTTACGAAGTGATGGAAATCACCGACGAGCTTCGTGAATTGATCTTGATCGGAGCTTCCGCACTTGAATTAAGGAAGAAGGCGGTCGACGACGGCATGATCACGTTGCGTGAATCGGGTCTGCACAAGATTCGCGCCGGCGTGACCACGATCGAGGAAGTCGTTCGTGAAACGGTCGCCTAATCGAGGAGAACGAAGATGCTTAGACCAATTGCCATAGCCCTGATCCTGGTGCTGTCCGTGGGCATTATGTTGCCGTTCGCGAACTCAGCACACGGGCTCAGGCAAACTGTACAAGTTGGACAGCGCCGTCATCACCGGTATCGTTCACGCGCGTGGTGGCGACGTTATCGCGCGCGCCTGCGACAGAAGAGATTGGCTGCGGAGATGGCCCATCGGAATCAAATGATGTCGTTGCCGCAAAATCTTTCGGTCGCGGATCTACAGGGACTCAACGGTCCGCAATTGCCTTCACTGCCGTCAAACTCTGCTGCGCCAGCAACACTGCCGCCGCCCGAGATGACTGCAGTGCCGGTTGCGGCTGTTTCGAATGCGGCGCATGCGTCGTCGCTTTCAAACGGCGAAACACGTCCGCGTGTTGTTAATCCAAATCATCCTGCATTCAAAGCGTCAGCGAACGCGACCCCGCTGCCGGGAACGATGAATCTCGCAGTAGTCGCGATGAGCCGGCCGAATCCGGCGTTTCTGACTTCTCGTGAAGAGAAGAAGATGCTGGGCGGCGTAGCCGTTGCCGATCTGCGACGGATGGTGATCGACAAAATGGTTTCGTCTGGTGGCTGGGTGGTCAATGACTTCGTTCGCGAAGTCAACGGCAGTCGCGTTTTCGTAGTTACAGCGCGAACGCCGAAGGATGCACTCACGCCGGAGAAAGCGTGGACATTCTATTTCACCGAAGCTGGTGGCCGCATTTACGGGCTGACCACGGATGCACCGGTTGAGTTTGCCGAACGCATGACGAATGAAGCCGAGCGCTTCATCGAGTCGTTACGCGCGAAAGCCGAAGCCGGCACCCGCTAGTCTATTTCTTCTCTGTGCAACCTCAGTGTTCTCTGTGTCTCTGTGGTGATTTGATCAGTTAACCACAGAGACACAGAGGACGCAGAGGTTGCACAGAGAAACAAAACCCCGACCAGGAGAAACGCTTCAATGCGACTCAACGAATCTGTTCCCCAAATCTCACTTTCCGAGCTGCTCAGAAAACTCTCTGAGCTCGGCGGTTCGGACCTTCACATCACGACCGGCTCCCCACCGCAGATCAGAGTCGACGGACATCTTCGCCCGCTCGAACAATTTCGCGTGCTCACTTCCGCGGACACCAAACAACTCGCTTACTCGGTGTTGACTGACGCGCAAAAGCATCGCTTTGAAGAGAACCTGGAGCTCGACTTCTCGTTCGGCGTCAAAGGCCTCTCGCGCTTTCGTGCGAACCTCTTCAACCAGCGCGGCGCCGTGGGTGCAGTATTCCGCGCGATTCCTTACGAAATCAAAGCGTTCGAGGACCTCGGCCTGCCTGCAGTCGTCAAACAACTTTGCGAGAAACCGCGCGGCCTGATTCTCGTCACTGGTCCAACAGGATCCGGTAAGTCAACGACACTCGCCGCGATGATCGACAAGATCAATCGCGATCGTCACGAGCACATTCTGACGATCGAGGATCCGATCGAGTTTCTTCATAATCACAAAGGCTGTTTGATCAACCAGCGCGAGGTTAACGCCGACACACACGGTTTCGCCGCAGCGCTCCGCACCGCTCTACGTCAGGACCCGGACGTGGTCCTCGTCGGCGAAATGCGTGACCTCGAGACGATCGAGTCAGCGTTGCGTATCGCAGAAACAGGTCACCTTACGCTCGCGACGCTGCACACAAACTCAGCCTCGTCAACAATCAACCGTATCATCGACGTCTTTCCTTCCGATCAGCAGGCACAGATTCGCGCGCAGCTTTCGCTCGTGCTCGAAGGAATTCTCTGCCAGGCGCTGCTGCCGCGCGCTGAAGGAAGCGGACGCGCGATGGCGCTCGAGATCATGGTTCCAAACGGCGCTATCCGAAATCTGATCCGCGAAGACAAAGTCCACCAGATTTATTCGATGATGCAGACCGGCCAGGACAAGTACGGCATGCAGACTTTCAACCAGGCACTGGCCACGCTCTATCACAAGCGCCAGATCACTATGGACACCGCACTGCAACGTTCATCGAACATCGATGAGCTGCGCGAGCTAATCGATCGCGGCGCCGGCCTCAACACGGGCAATGGTGGGAAACCACACGCGAGTCCGTACGCACAGGGCCGTCCGGTCGGTGTCAGACCCAACGTCAACAGATAAGCCACTCTGGAGCTTACAGCCATGCCAACTTATGTTTTCAAAGGCCGCAACCGACTGAACGAGATCGTCGTCGGCGAACGCGTCGCGGACAATCGTGAGGCGCTCCGTCAAACTTTGCGACGCGAGCAAGTGACGCTGACCTCCGTGAAGGAGAAAGGTCGCGAGATCGGCATTCCGAAGATTGGCCGGCGGAAGAAAGTTAAGTCGAAAGACTTGTCGATCTTTACGCGCCAGTTTTCAGTGATGATTGATGCGGGTTTGCCGCTCGTGCAGTGTCTCGAGATCCTGGCCCAGCAACAGGACAACAAGTATTTCCAGCAGGTCCTTTTGCAGGTGCGCCAGGACGTTGAGGAAGGCTCGACTCTCGCGGTAGCGATGGGCCGTCACCCGCGCGTCTTCGATCAGCTTTACTCGAACATGGTTGAGGCTGGTGAGACGGGCGGTATTCTCGATCTGATCCTGCAACGACTCTCTACGTTCATCGAGAAGATCGTGAAGTTAAAGCGCGACATCGTCTCCGCGATGATTTATCCAGCGGCTGTGATCGTGCTCGCGATCGTTGCGGTGGCGGTGATCATGGTCGTCGTGATTCCGCAGTTTCAAAACATCTTCCTCGGCTTGCTTGGACCAGGCGAACAGTTGCCATTGCCGACACGAATCGTTGTCGGGTTCAGTAACTTTCTCGCCGGGTGGGGCGGACTCGTGATACTTGCCGCTGTGATCGGTATCGGTGTTGCGATCAAGTTTTATTACAAGACGCCGGGCGGCAGGAAAGTTATCGATCGCATTTTGCTTAAAGTGCCGATCCTCGGCGACATCTTCCGCAAAATCGCGGTCGCGCGCTTTTCGCGAACGCTTTCGACGTTGTTGTCTTCCGGTGTTCCGATCCTGCAGTCGTTGGACATCACTGCGAAGACTTCTGGCAACGTGATTATTGAAGAGGCGATTACGAAGGTGCGAACGGGAGTGGAGCGCGGCGAGAGCTTCGTCGATCCGTTAAAAGCAACGGAAGTATTTCCGCACATGGTGGCGCAGATGATCGGCATCGGCGAACAAACGGGCGCGCTCGACGCGATGCTCGGCAAGATCGCCGACTTCTACGAAGCGGAAGTCGACGCCGCCATCGCCAACCTGTTGACCCTGATCGAGCCGTTATTAATCGGCTTCCTCGGCGTAACGATCGGCTCAATCGTCATCGCCATGTACCTGCCGCTATTCACCCTCATCGGCAAACTCTCGCAAGGCCACTAAAATTCGGAATACAACTGTAGGGGTGGCCCTCCGTGGCCATCCGTTCCATGAATACCGAACGGG
>DATFDT010000284.1:0-29696 GCA_035251975.1 Pyrinomonadaceae bacterium
AGCTTGCGCCTCTCGCTCCTCGGCATCGTCCGGATCGCGTTCCTGCTTCTCCAGCCAAACCGAATGGACTTGAACTGACGGCGTGTTGTTGCCGGTAGGTTCAAGACGCAGGAAATAGAGCTTGCGACCGTCCGGCGAAAAGCGCGGGCCAACATCGTTGCTCGAATCGAACGTTACCTTGTGCGGTTCTTTCTCGGTGCCCGATGCGGAAATCATGTAGATGTCAGACGTGCGCGATGAATCAGGCTTCGAATACGCGATCCACTTTCCGTCAGGCGACCAAACCGGCACGCTGAAACCGCCGTAACGCGAGCTATCGAGCTCCGTCACCTGCTTCGTTGCGACTGCGAGCTTGCGCAGCTTGTCGTCGGAAGACGCGAACGCGATCTCTTTCGAATCCGGTGACCAGTTGTAGGCGTTTTTCAAAGCGTCGATGTCCGTGACCTGTACCGCAGGTGCTGAACCGTCAACCGGCACGACAAACAACTCTTCACGTCCACTCTGATCCGAAACATATGAGATCCACTTGCCGTCGGGTGAATAAGCTACGTTGCGATCGCGTGCGGCGCCGTCAGTAATCTGCTTGAGATCGCCTTCCTCGACCGGCGCAGTGAAGATCTCGCCGTGGATCGAGATGGCGACGCGTCGTGAATTCGGCGCGAGATCGTAATCGTCAGCCTGCGAATTGAACGACTGCACTTCCGACAGGTTTTCCTGCGTCTCAGCGTCGATGTCGAGCTTGATCGGCGTGGCGCGTTTTGAGCTGACGTCGTATTTCCAGATGCCGAAGTCGTGCTCAAACATGATCACTTTGCCGTCGGAACTGATCGCGGGCCAGCGTACGTCGCCGTTCTTGAACGTCGTCACGCGATCGGCTTTGCCGCCGTTTTCGGAAACGCGATAGATGTTTGTCAGACCACCGCCTTCACGATCGCTGATGAAGTAGATGGAGCCGTCGTTTCCCCACATGGGCCATGAGTCGAGGCCGTCGAAGTCGGTTATCTGCTTAAAAGTCTTCGCCGCGACGTCCATGATCATGATGTCGGTCGAGTATGAGCCGCGGTAATACTTGCGCCAGTAGACCTGGCCCTTCTGGTTGTAAGCGAGCTTCTGACCGTCGGGCGAATAAGAAGCCTGGACGCCCATGTCGGTTCCGGCTTTCCACGGCATGCCGCCTTCGGTGCTGACGAGATAAAGCTGCGGCATGAAGTCTTCGCCACGATTGCTGCTGAACAGGATCGAGCGCGAGTCAGACGACCAACCGAGCACGATATCGTCAGCGGAGTGAGTCGTAAGCTGTTTGGCGTTGCCGCCGCCCGCGGGAATCAGGTAAACGTCGAGGTTCCCGTTGCGCTCACTCGAGAAGGCGATCCACTTTCCGTCCGGCGAGAAACGTCCGTAAACATCGCGCGCCCGGTTGACTGTCAGGCGTTGAATATTCTGGCCATTCTCGTCAGCGGTCCAGATGTCTCCGAGATAGCTGAAGACAATGCGGCCGTTGTGGTAATGCGGATAGCGCACGAGTCGCGCTTCGCGACCGAATGCTGACATGGTGGTGAAAAGAAACAGTGCTGTGGCGAAGAGAGTGGTGGTTATTTTTCTCATGGCTCCTGACCTGCGCGTTAAAGGGTTGGAAAACTACTCGGAATGCGGTGGCGGGATTATAGCACCAGCGGTTCGGATTTCGAATTTGTTATGGCATCATTATGCCCGTGAATTTGACGTGTCGAAAAATGCACGCCGCGGACGTGGCCGACGCTTTCCAGATGCTCGGCGACTTTCTTCGCGAGGACGAGCACTACCTTGCGAGTAGCCAGGCTTATGGCGATCTCGGACTGCAGGGTCTGAACAACGCGCTCGATATTTTTCTGGAGCATCCGGAGCTGGGGTTTGTGTGGATGGCTTACGACGAAGGTGGCGTCGTAGGTGTCTGTGTGGTGTGTTATGCGATCTCGACGTCGATGGGCTCGGTAGTGGCGAAGCTCGATGATGTTTCGGTTAAGCCTGACCGGCGCGGAAAGGGCACCGGATCGGAGATGCTCAATCAGTTGAAGGAGCAGTTAAGACGCGAAGCCGTGACACGCATCGATGTCGCGGTGCACCTCCAAAACCCCGAGGCGCGAAAGTTTTACGAGAAGGCCGGCTTCGTGGCTCTCAACGAAGAGCGCCTCTCGTGCTTGATATAGGTCGAATAGGACCTATAGGACCTATTTCAGGTTAGCGATCTCTTCGAAATACTTCGCGAACGCCACCATCCCACCCGAAGCCTGTTGCCAATCGAAATTCTCATTCGGTGCGTGATAGCCATGCTCGGGAAGTGATAAGCCGAGAAACAGCACCGGGCAGTTCAAAACTTTCTCGATACTCGTCATCGCGCCGATCGTCCCACCATCACGAACGAACACCGCTTCTTTTCCAAACGAAAACTTAATCGCACGCTTCAGCGCCTGCGGCAGCTCCCCTTCGAGCACCGTCCGAAACGCCGGCGCCGCATGCTCAAATTGAACAGTCACGTCAGGATTTTTTTCTTTCACTGCTGCTGCGATCTGTTTCCTGATCTTCGCTGGATCCTGCCCCGGCACTAAGCGGCACGAAGCCTTCAGCTCCGCGCGCGGCGGCACAATCGATTTCAATCCCGGTCCCTGGTAACCGCCGACGATGCCGTGAACTTCGAGCGTCGGCATCCCCCAGATTCGCTTCATCACCTCAAGCGGATCTTCAGTGCGCATCTTTTTCAAGTGGTGCGCTTTCTTGAACGCCTTCGTCGTGAAGCCGCAGTTTGCCCAGTCTTGCAGTTCTTTTTTGGTGGGCGGAATCACGTCGTCGTAAAAACCTTTGATTTTGACTTTGCCGGTGCGGACGTCATAAAGCTCGGTTAGAAGTTGTGCCAGCTCGGCAATCGGATTTCGTGACGCGCCGCCCGTTTCGCCCGAGTGTGTATCAGTCGTCCCGGTTTCGAGTCTGAGAATGAAGCCAAGCAGTCCGCGCAATCCGGCCGAGCTCGCCGGACGATTTCGCGACACCCAAACCGTGTCAGAAACCACTACTGAATCCGTCTTCAGATTCGGCTTGGCTTTTGTGATGATCTTCTCGAAGTTGGGCGAACCGATCTCCTCTTCAAACTCCCACAGGAAACGAATGTTAACCGGAACACCGGCTTCGATTGCCGCGCGTGCGCCGAAGAGTGCGCTCAGCGCGGGACCTTTGTCGTCAGTAGTACCGCGGCCGTAGTAAGTGTCGCCCTTCTTGGTGAACTGAAACGGCTCGGTGTCCCACGGCTCAGTTTCTTTCGACGCCGGCTGAACATCGATATGGTTATAAACGGTCACGGTCGGCAGGTTTTTCTCGTTGCCGAAGACGCCGTGAATAACGGGATTTCCCTTTTCGGCGCGATAAACTTCGGCTTTGCCGCCGTAGCCCTCGAGCGTTTCCACCGTGAGCTCGACGCCCTTTCTGATGTCTTCCAAATGATTCGGATCGACGGAAACCGTAGGAGTTTCAACAAAGCGCCGCAGCAACGATTCGTATTCGTCGCGGTGTGAGTTGGCAAAAGACAAAAGACTATCCCTGTTTAATGTCGTGGACATTCAGATCCTCCGTCGAACTGTCGTGCGAGAGCTTGCGGTCATAATAAAACAATAGTACCTATTCGACCTATAGGTCCTATCAGGCGACCAAAATCGCACGACCGGCATCTACATGCCTACGGCGTTTTGCAGAAAACTTCGTCCGGCGCTCTGCGTACATTCAAAAGGTTCGCTGCTTCGTGTTATTCTGGCGTCCCCGAGTTCTTCGGTTTAGGAGGGTTGCGTGAGAAAAAGGTCTTTTGCCCCGGGAATACTCTTCCTCGTTATTGCCCTGGCAATTCCCGCATTAATTATCGCTCAGCAAAACAGATCTGCCCGGCGAGCAACAAACCCCGATCGTCCGGCGCCGACCAGCGGCTCAGCCAGCAGGACGAGCCCGACCGGACCCGCGATCAAGAGTGACCTGGCCGAGGCGCTCGCGGTTATCCAGTCAAACCACATCGACGGCAGAAAACTGGATTACAACGCAGTCTTCAAGTCGTCGATCAGCGGAATGCTGAGCGTCCTGGATCCACACTCGACCTATTTCGATCCAATTGAATACGCTTCCTTCCGCACCGAGCAGCGCTCGGAATACTTCGGTATCGGAGCCACGATCGAAGACCTTCGCGACGGCACCGAAGCCAATACTTACATTCGCGCGACCTTCCCGGAATCGCCTGCCGCTCGGGCCGGACTGCGATTTGGCGATCGGATTACGGCCGTCGACGGTAATTCGATGAAGGGCAAGACGTATCCGGAAGTGCGAAAGTTTTTGCTCGGCCCGCGCGGCACGACCATCAAAGTCACTGTTGAGCATCCTGCGACGAAGCAAACTGAGACTGTGAGCATCGTTCGCGACGCGGTTTCGCTGCCGTCAATCGCACAGGCATATATGCTGAAGCCCGGCGTCGGTTATGTGGCGATGACCGGCGGTTTCAACCTGACCACGGCCGATGAGTTTGATCAGGCGCTGCGAGAGCTGCATGGCAAAGGCATGAACATGCTGGTGCTGGATCTGCGTGGCAATCGCGGCGGGTTGTTGATTCAGGCCGTTCGCGTGGCCAACACGTTCCTCCAGCGCGGCCAGATGATCGTTTCGCAACGCGGGCGTTTCCGCGACAGCTCGCAGCAGTATGCGGCAGTCAACGAGAATCCTGACGGCGTTCCGGTTGTCGTTCTGGTCAACGGCGACACTGCATCGGCGGCAGAGATCGTGGCGGGTGCGCTCCAGGATCACGATCGCGCGCTGATCATCGGTGAGACGACGTTTGGTAAAGGTCTCGTACAGTTTCCATTCCAGTTGGATTACGACTCGGCGCTGCTGCTCACGATCGCGAAGTATTTCACGCCGTCAGGTCGACTGATTCAGCGTGATTATTCCAACGGCGGTTTCTACAACTACTACTTCCCAGGCGGTCTTGCTGCCGACAAGAAAGAACAGACCACGACGCCGGCCGGACCCGAAAGCCATACCGATACCGGACGTGCTGTTTACGGCGGTGGCGGAATCTCGCCTGACGAAGTCGTCAAGCCCGGTACGATCAGTGTGGCTGAGCGAAATCTCCGCGACGTGCTGTTTGCGTTCTCGCTCGAGTTGACGACCGGACGCATTCAGGGTTTCGAGCAGTACAAGGTGCAACGCGCGATCGAGTTTGATCACGACCTTGTGAACGAAGACTTCCCCGTAACCGATGCGCTCTTTGCTGCATTGAAGAAGTTTGCAGCGGCGAAGCCGAATTACAAGACCACGCCTGAGCAACTCGACAAGCTGCGCGGGTTTGCTGAAACGCAGTTGCGCTACAACCTGTTGTCAGCGGCTTATGGTTATCGCACGGCGACGCAGGTTTTCAACGACAGCGATCCGCAGATCACGCGCGCCGTCGATGCCATGCCACGCGCTCGGGAGCTTGCGCAGGCCGCAAGCCGTGCTCGTGCCCGCGGCTGATCTAATTATCATCAACCACAGCGCCGCGCGTGCGCGGCGCTTGTGGCCCACCATTCAGAAACAACTCGACGCTGCCCGCGTTAAGTATCAAGCCTACGAAACCAGGGGACCCGGTGATGCGACGCTGCAAACGCGCGCCGCGTTGAGGTCTGGGGTCGAGTCTGTCGTTGTTGTTGGCGGCGATGGCACGCTCGGTGAAACTGCTGAAGGATTTTTTGAGTTCAACGACGATCTCGACGTTTATCCAACGCCAATCAATCCTGATGCGACGCTTGCGCTCCTGCCTGGCGGTACTGGAAACGATTTTGCGCGTGGACTGCGCGGCAAACGCGCGCCGCTGCAAGACTGGATCGAAACCGTTATTGCGCGTTCTCGTGGCGAGAGCGCTGCTGTCGTACGAACGATGGATGTGCTTTACGGGCGTTGTAACGATTATGAAAAACCGTTCATTTGTTTCAACGCGTCAACCATGGGGATTGGTGGTGAGACGGCCGGACGTGTCGCGGCGCAAGGAAAGTTTATGCGCAACTTCTCGGGTGAGTTTCGATTTGTGTTTGCGGCAGTCGGGGCGCTGGCAGTGTGGCGCGAGCGTCGCGTGCGAGTGACAGTTGACGGCCGCACGGTTGCTGACGGCCCGATGAATCTCGCCGCCGTTGGAAACGGGCTTTATTGCGGAGGCGGCATGATGCTTTCGCCTGAGGCGCGTATCGATGATGGCAAGCTTGACGTGATCACGGCGTCGGGTTTGTCGCGCGCGAATGTCGTGACTGAGCTGTCACGCGTACACACCGGCGGTCATGTGAACAATCCGAAGGTCACGATCACGCAGGGCGCGATCGCGCGAATCGAAACGTTCCTGCAACAGGATGCGATGCCGATGGAAGTTGATGGGAATGTTCGCGGCGCGACGCCGGTGCAGTTTCAAGTGTTGCCGGGCGCGTTGCGATTCGTTTCGAGCGCATGAATTTTGGCGAGACGGCGGCGGTGTCGTTCCTCGCCCGTGAACCTCGCCGCCACAAACGCACGCAGGATATCGAGCGCGAGCTCAACTCCAACTACACGCGCGCCCAGACACAACACGTTGCAATCGTCGTGTTCGCGTGATTGATGCGCGGAATACGTGTCGCTGCAGAGGGCAGCGCGAATGCCGTAGAGTTTGTTAGCAGCGACAGCAGCCCCGACCCCGCTACCGCAGACCAGTATTCCGATCTCAGCGGCGCCAGTCTGCACGGCCTCACCGACTTGTTTCGCGTAATCAGGATAATCGTCAGGAATCGAGCCGTCGTGCGTGCCAAAATCGATTAGATCGTGCCGCGCGTGGCGCAGCTCAACAATGATCCGTTCATTGAGCGGATAACCACCATGATCTGCTCCGATTGCAATACGCATAAAAACCTTGGACAGGATTAACAAGATAAACCTGTTCATCTTGAAACATCTTGTAAATCCTGTCTATTTTACGATCAGTGCCCGTGCGTGCTGGAGAACGTTATCAACATTGAACCCGAGGTTCTTCAGCGCGACATCTCCCGGCGCTGACGCCCCAAAGCGATCCAAACAAATCACATCACCCTGCGGCCCAACGTATCGATCCCAACCCTGCCGCACACCTGCCTCAATCGCGAGTCGCGCACTAACCGAAGGTAGTAAAACCGCATCTCGATACTCCTGCGGCTGCTCCTCAAACAACTCCCAACACGGCATTGACACGACGCGCGCCGCCACTCCTTCCTCCTGCAACTTCTGCCACGCTTCAAGCGCCAGCGAAACCTCGGATCCAGTAGCAAGCAAAATCAACCGAGGCGCCGGCGCATCAGCGAGCACATACGCGCCACGTCTCAGTCCATCCGCTTTCGCAAACTTGTTCCGATCGATCACCGGCACTTTCTGTCGCGTCAACGCCAACGCCGTCGGCGCATGACGCCTGAGTATCGCAATACGCCACGCCTCGCTCACCTCAACTGAATCCGCCGGACGAATCACAAACAAATGCGGAATAGCGCGCAACGCTGCGAGGTGCTCGATCGGCTGATGCGTTGGTCCATCTTCACCAAGCCCGATAGAATCATGCGTGAAAACGTAAATCACCTGCACTTCCGAAAGCGCCGCCAGACGAATCGCCGGCCGCATGTAATCGGAGAACGTCATGAACGTTCCGCCATACGGAATCAAACCGCCGTTCAGCGAGATCCCCGTGAGCGTCGAGCCCATCGCATGCTCGCGCACACCGAAGTGGAGAATGCGGCCATCGTACGATCCGGCTTCGAAACTGTGACTCGACTTGATATCGGTGTTATTCGAAACGCCGAGATCGGCAGAGCCGCCGATCAGCATCGGCAACACCGGCGCGAGCGCATTGATCACTTCGCCACTCGCCACACGTGTCGCCACTGACTTCGCATCTTCAAACTTCGGCAGATGATCTTCCCAACCGGCGGGCAGTTCCTCGCTCATCATCGCGCGCCAGGTTTTGGCTTCCTCCGGATTTGCTTCTTCGTATTTTGCAACGAGCTCGTGCCACTCCGATTCGAGTTGCTCGCCGCGCGGGATCGCCTCGCGATAATGCGCGAGCGCTTCGTCAGGAATGTAAAAGTGCTTGTCTTCGGGCCAGCCGAGATGTCGCTTCGTTTCACGCACCGCTTCCTCGCCGGGCGCGTCGCTGTGCGCTTTACGTGTTCCTTCTGTCGGCATACCGAAACCGATCACCGTCTTGACTGAAATCAAACTCGGCTTGTCAGTCACGGCTTGCGCCGCGCGAATCGCCTTCTCGATTTCGTCGAGATTGTTGCCGTCGGCGACGGTCTGCGTGTGCCAGCCGTATGCTTCGAAACGCTTCGGCACGTCTTCGCTGAACGCGAGACTCGTGAAGCCTTCGATCGTCACGTGGTTGTCGTCGTAGAGATAGATCAACTTGCCGAGCTTCAGATGGCCTGCGAGCGAGGCTGCTTCGGCAGCGACGCCTTCCATCAGATCGCCGTCCGAAACGATCGCGTACACGTAATGATCGATCAGCGGAAAATTTTCTTTGTTGAACTTCGCGGCGAGGTGCGCGGCGCCCATCGCCATGCCGACGCCGTTCGCGAAACCCTGACCAAGCGGGCCGGTCGTGATTTCAACGCCGGGCGTGAGTCCGTATTCGGGATGGCCCGGCGTTTTCGAGCCCCACTGGCGAAAGTTTTCAAGCTCTTCGAGCGAAAGATCGTAGCCGGTCAGGTGCAGTAATGAGTAGATCAACATCGAGCCGTGACCCGCTGACAGCAGAAAGCGATCGCGATTTTCCCACTTCGGATTGCGCGGGTTGTGGCGCAGGAAACGAGTCCAAAGCACGTAAGCCATCGGCGCGGCGCCGAGCGGCAAACCGGGATGGCCTGACTCCGCTTTTTGGACGGCGTCGAGTGTCAGGGCACGAATGGTGTTGATGCACAGTTGATCGATGGGTTGTTTCTGCACGGGCGCGCTCATCTAGTTGGTTTTCCTTTTAGCCACAAAAAGGCACAAAGATTTTTTAGCCACAATGAGGCACAAAAGTATCAAAAAGAATTTTTGGCTTCTTGAGTTCTTATTTGTGCCTTTTGTGATCATAAAGTCGGTTGTAGAGTTCTTCCTGGCGTGCGAGTCCTTCCTGATAGCGCGCGTGGCGCGACATGTCAGGCTCGAACACCTGGTCGATTGCAAATTGATCTTCCTCAATAGTTGCTATTTTGCCCACCGCCTCCAGCGCAAGCAAGGCAGCGCCGCGACTCGACGCTTCCGCGGCTCCGCCAAACAGCAACGGCCGGCCTAAAACATCCGCGATGATCTGTAACCACACCGGCGACGATCGCAGCGCATTCCCTGAAGCAACAATCGTCGCGTTTGGTGCAACATCATCCAACGCGCGCGCGATCAACGCGAATCGATATGCGATCGACTCGAGCACTGCTCGATAGATCTCGAATGGTTTGGTCTGTTGCTGCAGCCCGAAGATTCCGCCACGCGCATGAGCGTGCCAGCCCGTGCTTCGCTCGCCTGACCAGAACGGCAGCACCGTCAATCCGTGCGCGTCGGGCTCGAGCGCTGCCATCCTTTCTTCCATCTTCTCGGGGGCACCGTAGAGGTCCAATGATTCATACAACCACCGGATCACGCCGCCACCATCTGACAACGCGCCACCAACAACTACACGCTCGCGGTTCGCTCGATAACACCACAAACCTGGATCGAGATGGGCAGGTGGTCCACCTTCAAACACGACTCGCATCGCACCCGACGTTCCGATCATCAACGCGATCTTGTCTTTCGTGCTGCAACCCGCGCCGATGTTGTTTGCGGCGCCGTCGCCTACGACTGTGACGAGTTGCGCTTCCGCAAGCGCGGGCCAGCGTGAGGCAAACTCGTTTGTGAGTCGTGCATCTGTTTGCGTCTTGATCGTAGGCAGTGTGTCGCGTGCGATGCCGAGTGCGTCAATGAATTCCCGGTCCCAGTCGCAGTTTCGTTGATTGAACAAGCCCGTGGCTGAAGCTGTGGAGATAAACGCTGCGCTTTCTCCAAAGAGACGCAGGCAAAGAAATTCTGCGAAGCCGAGCCACCAGTGCGTTCTGTTGAACTGGTCCGGTTCCTCGTGCTTCAGCCAGCGCAGTTTTGCCGGCCAGTAACTCGGATGGAAGCGACAACCCGTCCGGTGGTGAATTTCGGCTTCGTTGAATTGGGAGCGTAGTTCGTTCGCGAATTGAGCGGCGCGCGTGTCGGCCCAGGTAAGCAGCTTCGTTGTGGACTGTCCGTTCGAGTCGACGCCGAGTAGGCTGTGCCAAAACGCGGAGATGGCGATGTGATCGACTGGCGCGTTGAATTGCAATTGATCGATCGTGTCTACGACTTCGTTGACCAGGCGATTTGGATAGAGCTCGCCGAAATTCGAGATCGAGATAGGGCGAGGGTTGTGGGCCCGGGCGCCGGGCACTTCATTGCCGCGCTCGTCAAACAACGACGCGCGCACACCTGACGTACCGACGTCAATGCTCAGTAACATTAGTTACTTAACTGTCTCTTTCACGAACGCAACGAAGTCGTGAATATCATCTTCGCTCGTATCAAACGACGCCATGAGTCTCACTTCCGAGATCGCTTCATCCCAAACGTAGAAGAAATATTTCTCCTGAAGTGTTGGAATGTATTCCCTCGGAATCGTCGCAAATACACCGTTGGACTCTACCGGCTGCGTGAGTTTGATCTTCGGCACTTTCGCCAGTTCACTTCCGAGCACCTGCGCCATCCGATTCGCGTGCGCAGCGCCACAACGCCACAGATCGCCGGAGAGCAAGGCTTCAAACTGCGCCGAGATGAAGCGCATCTTCGATGGCAGGTGCATACCCTGCTTGCGTATGTACTTGAAATCGGCTGCGTGCGTCTTGTCGAAAAACACGACCGCCTCGCCGTACATCATGCCGTTCTTCGTGCCGCCGAACGAAAGGACATCGACGCCAACGTCTGTGGTTATCTCTTTGAATGTCTTATCGAGGGCGACGGCGGCATTTGCGAGTCGCGCACCATCTACGTGTAATAACAAACCGTTTTCGTGAGCGAATGCCGCCAGCGTTTTCAACTCGTCGCGCGTGTAGACCGTGCCCATTTCGGTGGCCTGCGAGATCGAGATGACGCGCGGCTGCACGTGATGCTCGACGCCGATGCCATGCAGAAGAGGCTTGATTTGCTCCGCGCGCAATTTGCCATCCTGAGTGGGAATCGTAATTAATTTGCAGCCGGTGAACTTCTCAGGCGCGCCACACTCGTCAACGTTCACGTGTGCAGTGTCAGCGCAGAAGATCGCGTGATGCGGATGCGTAATCGCCTTGAGGCCGAGAACGTTCGCGCCCGTCCCGCCAAAAACAAAATAAACCGCGACGTCGCCGAAGTGCTTTTGAAACAGCTCCATCGCACGCGCGGTTATAGGATCGCTCCCGTAAGCGATCACGTGACCGTCGTTTGCAGTCTTGAGGGCCTCGATGATCTCCGGATGCACACCGGCGTTGTTGTCGCTCGCGAAGCTGCGCTTGCTCAAAGCTTCTTCTCCTTGAAGTCGCGCGCGATCTCGCGCGCGGCGTTCGCGCCAGGCAGGCCCGTTAAGCCGCCACCGGGATGCGTGCCTGCGCCGCAGAGGTAAAGTCGCTTGAGCGGCGTACGGTATTGCGCGAATCCAATCAACGGACGAAAAGTAAAAAACTGATCGAGCGTCTGTTCGCCGTGGTGAATGTGTCCACCGCTCAAACCATACGTTTCTTCGAGATCGCGCGGTGTGATCACCTGGCTGCCTACAATCATCTCGCGGAGCTTCGGCGCGTAGGCTTCGAGCTTGTCGATCACGTTACTCGCAAACTCATCACGACGCGTGGTCCAATCGCCCTCCTTCAACTTATATGGCGCAAACTGCACATGAATCGACATCACGTGTTTGCCCGCCGGCGCGAGCGACGGATCGCTAAGCGAAGGGATGCTGATATCGAGATATGGATCGCTTGAAAACTCGCCGTACTTCGACGCATCAAACGCGCGCTCGAGATAATCGATTTCCGGTCCGATATGGATGCGACCCGCTAGTTTCGTGTTGTCATCAACACCGCGGAACGACGGCAATCCATCGAGCGCGAGATTGATCTTCGCAACAACACCGGGCGCGCGATAGTTGCGCATCTTCAAAAGGAAGTTTGGTTCGAGATCGATCGGATCGACGAGGTTGAGAAACGTCGTGCGTGGATCGGCATTGGAAACCACCACTCGCGATTCGATCTCCTCGCCGCCTTCGAGCACGACCTTCGGTTTATCCCCGTACGCTCCGCTGATCTGAGCGACTCGCGCCGACGTGCGTATCTCCACGCCCGCAGCTTTGGCCGCGGTTGCAAGCGCGTCGCTTAAACCGCTCATGCCGCCTTTCGGATACGACGCCGGCAGCATCGCGCTGCCGTCCATCGCCGCCTGCCACAATAATGCAAGGCTCGTTCCGGCAGACCATGGACCAGCAAACGTTCCGTGAATTCCGCGTGCCGCAACAGTCGCGCGCAACAACTCCGTTTCAAACCACTCGCTGACGAGATCCGCGACCGCCATCGGAGCCCAGCGCAGCAATCGATACTCGTCTTTCTTACCGAGACCGCGAAACGCAAGTCCGACTTTGCCTAAGTGCCACAGATCAGTCTTTGTCGGTTGATCTATCGACGGCGGAGTCATCGAAAGCAGCGGCGCGAGTACGCGTCCAATGCGTGAGAAGCTGTTGACAAACTCGGGATAACTCTTCGCATCGTTTGCGGAAAACTTTTCTATCTCGCTAACTGTGCGACCAACGTCGTTATAGAGGCACAGCGATCTTCCATCCGGCGCGAGCGCGAGGACACGCGCGTCGGGAGTGATCATCTCCAATCCGTGTCGCGCTAGATTGAAATCCGCTGCATGATCCAACGTCGCTCCACCACCAACCACCTCACGAGCTTCAAGCACGAGCGTGTTCAGCCCGCTCTTCGCGAGATAACAGGCGGCCACCAGGCCATTGTGACCCGCACCGATGATAGTTACGTCGTACATTTTGAGTTTTATTTAGCCACGGATAACACGGATCTTAAATCCGGATTCAAGATCCGTATTGTCCGTGGCTAAATGTCTTTCAGCATCTGCAACGCCGCATTTCGTCCCGACGCGCCCATGATCCCGCCGCCCGGATGCGTCGCCGAACCGCACATGTAAAGGTTTTTGATCGGCGTGCGATACTGCGCCCAACCCGGCGCGGGCCGCAGGAAGAAGAGCTGTTCGAGCGTTAGCTCACCCTGGAAAATATTTCCTTCCGACAACCCAAAATCGCGTTCGAGGTCGAGCGGCGTCAGCACCTGTCGATCGCGAATCAGGCTCTTGATGTTCGGCGCGTGCTCGGCAATCGTGTCGATCACCGCGTCGCCAAACTCCTCGCGCTTCTCGTCCCAGTTTCCTTCCTTCAGGTTGTAGGGCGCGTACTGCACGAAGCACGACATCACGTGTTTGCCCGGCGGCGCGACTGAAGGATCCGTGAGACTCGGAATCACCATGTCGATATACGGACGGCGCGAAAAGCGTCCATACTTCGCCTCGTCGTAGGCGCGCTCCATGTAATCAACACTCGGCGAAATCGAAATCGCGCCGCGCAAGTGCGCACCCGGACCAGGCAGCGCCTTGAAATCCGGCAGACCATCGAGCGCGAGATTCACTTTCCCTGACGAGCCGCGATACTTGTAGCGTTTGAGATCCGTGCAAAAATCGTCCGGCAAATAATGCTCGCCAATCATCTTCATGAACGTCAGTCGCGGATCGACGCTCGATGAAACAACGTCGGCAAAGATCTCATCGCCGTTTTCAAGCACAACCCCAGTCGCGCGCCCGTTCTTATGCAAAATTTTTGCAATCGGCGCATTAGTGCGAATCTCAACACCGGCTTCTCGCGCAGCATCAGCGATCGAATTCGAGATCGCGCCGGTGCCGCCGCGCGCAAAACCCCACGAGCGAAAAGCGCCGTCGATCTCGCCCATGTAGTGATGCAACAGGACGTACGCAGTTCCCGGTGAGCGCACACCGAGAAACGTACCGATAATTCCCGATGCAGACATCGTCGCTTTGAGCACGTCTGTCTCGAACCACTGATCGAGAAAATCGACCGCGCTCATCGTCATCAACTGCACCTGGTTGTACTTGTCTTCGTCAGAGAGTTTCTGAAAGCGTCGCCCTAAGAACGCGAGATTCTTCCAGGCTTTTGGTTCCAGAGTCGTGGGATCTGGAGGCGTCATGCTCATGATCGGCTTCACGAAATGTGCCATCTCGATCATCGCCTTGCCATACTCGTCGTACGCCTCGGCGTCGAGGCGCGAATGCCGTGCGATCTCGCGGCGCGTGCGTGCGTGATCGTTGACGCGCCAGAGGTAATCGCCGTTTGGCATCGGCGTGAAAGTGCCGTCGAGCGGAAGAATTTCGAGTCCGTGACGTGGAAGATCGAGCTCGCGAATGATCTCAGGTCTCAGTAGTGAGACGACGTAAGAGCAGACCGAAAACTTGAACCCGGGAAACACCTCTTCCGTGACCGCCGCGCCACCAAGCACATGCCGGCGCTCGAGCACGAGCACCTTTTTCCCCGCGCGTGCGAGATAGGCGGCATTAACCAGCCCGTTATGCCCGCCCCCGATCACCACGACGTCGTATTTATTGTTGGCTTGCCGCAAGCGCGTTAGCATACTTATAATCGCTCGCCCTGACAAACACGGACCCAGCCACAAAAAGGCACAAAAGTCACAAAATCCGTTGCGGAAAGCATTTGTGCTTTTTGTGCCTTTTTGTGGCGAAATAAAACATGCCTATCGGAACTGCGTTTCATGAACGGACATTCCCGCTCTGCGAGAGTCTTAGCTATCGCGAGTGGTCTGGGTATTATGCGGTTAGCTCGTATGAGCCACATCACGAGCATGAATACAATGCGATTCGGAATGCCGCGGCATTGATTGATATTTCACCACTGTTCAAATACCGGCTCACCGGTAAGGATGCGACGCGACTAGTTGATCGCATAATTACGCGCGACGTGCGGAAAGTGTCTGTGGGTCAGGTGGTCTATACGCCGTGGTGCGACGAGCGCGGGAAGGTGATCGATGATGGCACCGTTTCGCGACTCGAAGAGAACACGTATCGCTGGACCGCGGCCGATCCGAGTCTGCGATGGTTTACGCAAAACGCCGCCGGCATGGATGTGCAGATCGAAGATATCTCCGAACGGGTGTCAGCACTCGCTCTGCAAGGTCCGACTTCCGGTCGGTTGTTGAAATGTCTCGTGGAAGACGCCGACATCGCGAACCTCAAATATTTTCGTGTAACTAGAGGAACGATCGCGGGTGTGCCGGTTGAGATTTCACGCACCGGATACACGGGCGATCTCGGCTATGAGATCTGGATCGAATCGGATAAAGCCATCCGTGTTTGGGACGCGCTCATGGAAACTGGTCGCGCCTTCGATATTCATCCCGCCGGAATGCTCGCGCTCGATGTCGCACGCGTCGAAGCAGGATTGCTATTGATCGACGTCGACTTCAACAGCAGTAAGAAAGCGCTCGTCGACGAACAACGCTACTCACCGTTTGAGATGGGTCTCGGGCGTCTTGTTAATCTCGACAAAAATCGCTTTGTGGGCCAACAGGCTCTGATCGAAGAGCAGAAGCACGGACACGCGCGCGAGATTGTTGGGCTACAGATCGACTGGCCGCAGGTCGAGAGTCTTTATGAAAAGGTCGGATTGCCGCCCGCTGTGTCACCGATCGCGTCGCGAGTCGCGGTTCCTGTGTTCAAGGAAGGCATTCAGGTCGGCAAAGCGACGACGACTACGTGGTCGCCAACGCTTAAATCCATGATCGCGCTTGCGACTGTGAAGCGCGAGTACACACGCCCGGGCACGCGCCTGCAATTCGAGATCACGGTCGAGGCTGTCAGGCATCACGTGCGCGCCACTGTCGTGAAGACGCCTTTCTTCAATCCCAAACGCAAAACAGCAACGCCGGTTGTATGAACGACCAATTGAAGACGATCATCGAGCAGTACGATCCAAACCTCGCGCTCGATTGTGCGTCGACGATTCCCTCCGCGTGGTACATCGACAAAGACTTTTACGATCACGAGCTTCAAACCGTCTTCTCGCAATCATGGCAACTCGCGGCGCGCGCGGATCAGTTGACCGAGCCGGGCAAGTACGTCACGACTGATATTGCAGGCGAGCCGGTGGTGATCGTGCGCGGAAATGACGGCGAACTCCGCGGATTTTTCAACGTTTGCCGACATCACGCGGCGGCGGTCATGACCGAGGCGGAAGGCAAAGCGGCGCAGCTTCGTTGCCCGTACCACGGGTGGACTTACTCACTTGAAGGCGAATTGAAAGGAACGCCGGATTTTTCCGGTGTGTGCGATTTCGATCGCGCGACTAATGGCCTTGTTTCGCTGGAGATCGCGGAGTGGGAAAACTGGGTTTTTGTGAAGCTCGTCCAGGGTCGCGCCATCTCGGTCGAGGATTTTCTTGGCGAGGATCTGGTTGCGCAGGTGAGTGGTCTGCGTTTGAAAGATCTGCACTGGTTCGAGCGGCGTCATTATCACTTCGATTGCAACTGGAAAGTGTTTGTCGATAACTATCTCGATGGTGGTTATCACGTGCCTTATTTGCACAAGGGTCTCGATAGTGTGCTCGACTACAGTAACTACATGATCGAAAACGGCGAGCACTACTGTTTGCAGTGGAGCCCGATTGTCAGCGAGGGCGCGGAGGAGCAGACGGGCGCCGTCAGGAAAGGCGATCGCGCGCTGTATTACTGGATTTATCCGAACTTCATGATCAACTGGTATGACGGCGTGATGGATACGAATCTTGTCGTGCCGCGCGGTGTGGATGAGACTGAGGTGATCTTTGATTTTTACTTTCCGGATGTGATGAGTGAGGAGATGTGCAGGGCGAGTGTTGAGGTGGGCCAGCGTATTCAGGATGAAGATGTGGCGATATGTAAGTCGGTGCAGCGTGGGTTGAATTCGAGGGTGTACGAGGCGGGGAGATTGTCGGTGAGGCGTGAGGCGGGTGAGCACCTTTTTCATCGGTTACTTTATCGAGATCTTATTAGCCACGGATAACGCGGATTAAAAACGCGGATATGAAGCATCAAGGCCATCTGCTGCGCGTGCTCGGGGTTGGCTTTGGTGTCGCTGTAATCATCGGCAACACGATTGGTGCGGGGATTTTCAGGGCGCCCGGCACGATCGCTGAGCAGCTTCCGGCGGTCGGTCCATTCCTGCTCGTCTGGTTAGCGGGTGGGGTGTATGCACTTCTGGGCGCGGTCTCACTCGCGGAGCTCGGTACGATGTTGCCGCGCTCCGGTGGGCAATATGTGTTTTCGCGTTATGCGCTGGGTGAGTATGTGGGGTTCATTGTCGGCTGGAGTGATTGGATCTCATCGTGCGGATCGACGGCTGCAGTGTCGCTGCTGATCGGTACGTTTTCAGTCGCGCTGTTTCCAGCACTCGCTGCCAAAACGGTGGCAATCGCGGTTGCGACGATCTTCGCGTTCCTGCAATGGCGCGGAATTGTTTGGGGCAGCAATATCCAAAACGTTACCAGCCTGCTAAAGGCACTTGCGTTTCTCGCGTTGATCGTTGCGGCGTTCGTGCTTGGCGGCAACGGTGCGTTATCGACACCTCAAACTAATACCGCTCCGGTCACACTCGCTGCGATCGTTGTCTCGTTGCAGTCCGCGATTTACACGTACGACGGTTGGAGCGGCGTAATCTATTTCTCCGAAGAAGTTAAAGAGCCAAACCGCAACATTCCGCGCGCGCTATTTAACGGTGTGCTCACGATCACCACGATCTATGTGCTCGTAAACGTCGCGTTGCTCTACGTGTTGCCGATGTCGCAAATCGCAGGCAAGGAATTCGCGGCGGGCGAAGCGGCGAACGTGATCTTCGGTGCGCATGGCAACACGATCTTCCGTTGCCTGACGATCGTGTCGATGCTGAGCGGGATCAACGCGCTTCACTTAATGGCGACGCGCGTGATTTTTGCGATGGGTCGTGATGGGCTCGTTACGAAGAGGGCTGCGGTTGTTAACGAAGGCGGCACGCCGACAGTTGCCCTCGCGCTCAGTTTGATGGTCGCGCTGCTGTTCATCATCTTTGGTGAGAAGTTTGAGACGGTCATCACGGTGCTCGCGTTCTTCTTCGTGGTGAATTACATACTCTCGTTCGTTTCGTTGTTTGTGTTGCGGCGGCGCGAGCCTGATAAGCCGAGGCCATATCGCGTGTGGGGTTATCCGATCACGCCCGCGCTCGCATTGATTGGATCGGTGTTGTTTCTCGCCGGAGCGATACGCGCTGATACGAGGAATAGTGTTTACGCGCTCGGGTTGCTGGCGGTGAGTTACCCGGTGTTCAAGTTACAGCACCTTCGTTATCGACATCCAGAATCC
Organism: Pyrinomonadaceae bacterium; assembly: GCA_035251975.1. Classification (GTDB taxonomy): domain Bacteria; phylum Acidobacteriota; class Blastocatellia; order Pyrinomonadales; family Pyrinomonadaceae; genus PSRF01. Next base: position 18,486 of record DATFDT010000284.1, read on the forward strand.
TGATTGTCGATTCGGTGTTGCGCGCCTTGAAGCAGTTTGCGATGCGCGCGCCGATCTCGTCCTCATTGTCATTAACTAAACCCACGATACTTGGACCGGCGCCGCTCAACGCGATGCCGAGCAAGCCTGGCGACGGTGGAAGCGCGAGCGCTTCAGCGAGTCCGGGGACGAGTGATTCGCGATATGGCTGGTGCAGACGATCGCGCATGGCTTCCCAGATCAAATCGTAACGTTGCTGCGCGATGGCGGCAGTAAAGAGTGCAGTTCGTTGCAGGTTCTGAACGGCGTCGGTGCGCGTGATCGTTCGCGGCAGTGCAGCGCGTGCGACGTGCGTCGGCAGTTGCGAGTGAGGTGAGACAACGACGACGCGAATCTGCGCAGGCCACTCGAATCTTGTTGACAGCACTGTTCCATCACTTTGAATACAGCTTGCTAGGAAGCCGCCGTAGATTGAGGCGGAAACGTTGTCAGGATGTCCTTCGAATTCGGTGGCGTAGTTAAGGATCGTTTGATCGGAGATCGGGGTTCGGGTCAGCAACGAGCATAGTTTGATACCGGCGACGATCGCGGCGGCGCTGCTGCCGAGTCCACTGGCGAGCGGTATTTCGTTATGCGCGGTGAGCTCGACGCATGGCAGTGAAACACCTTCGCGGCGCGCAACGAACGACATCGCACGATAGATCAGATTCACTGCGTTGCGCGGCAGGGTTTCGTTCTCTTTCGCGCCAGTGGTGGTGACCTTGCAAGGCTCGGAAGTTTCTGGGACGGCGGTGGCGTTAACGGTCAGGTAGAGTTTTAGTGCGAGGCCGAAGCAATCAAAGCCCGGGCCGAGATTGGACGTTGACGCAGGAACTCGAACTTCAAAACTCATCGCAAAAGATCGGCCACGGATTTCACGGATTGAATACGGATCGGGACGTTTGCAAACGTGCCGTCGAGGTGCTTGCCATCGGGCGCGATTAGATTCTGACTGTGATAGTTCATTACGTAATCTGTGTCTTTCAACAGGTGCCCTGTCAATACAGCAACAACAGATTCATTCTCATTAATTTTGACTTTGCGAATGCCTGCGACTGTCGTAGCTGACGCGGGTTCACAACCGATTCCATCACGTCCGATGATGGCCTTCGCGTCCGCAATCTCCTGCTCGGTTACTGTTATAACGCTGCCACCCGTTTCCTGCACGGCGCGCGCCGCCTTCGGCCACGAAACCGGCGCACCGATCTTGATTGCTGAAGCGAGAGTTTGCGGATCGTCCTCTTTAACTAAACGCTCCTGCTGGAAATCAGAAAAGAACTTCGCAAACGGCGCCGCGCCCTCGGCCTGTACAACCGTGATCCTCGGTTGCCGCTCAATCAGTCCGCTCTCAAATAACTCGCGAAAGCCTTTTCCGAAGGCTGAGCTGTTCCCGAGATTGCCGCCGGGCACAACGAGATGATCGGGCACGCGCCATTCGAGTTGTTCGCAGAGCTCAAAAGCAACTGTCTTCTGACCCTCAATGCGAAACGGATTGATCGAGTTGACCAGATAAACTGACTCGTCTTCAGCAAGCTCGCGAATCTGGTCCATGCACGTGTCGAAGTTGCCGTCGACCTCAAACACCTTCGCGCCGTAATCAAGCGCCTGCGCGAGCTTCGCGTGACTCACGTGACCACTCGGCACGATGATCGCACACAACAAATCAGCGCGTGCCGCATACGCCGCCAAACTCGCCGCCGTGTTTCCGGTGCTCGCGCAGACGACGAGCCGCGCGCCGAGTTTGCGCGCCTGCGTGACACCGACAGTCATGCCGGTGTCCTTGAAAGAGCCGGTCGGATTACAACCCTGATGTTTGAGTTTTAGTTGCGGCAGGCGACAGTAATCAGCGGAGCGTGGTGCGTCGTAGAGCGGCGTGTTGCCTTCGCCGAGCGAGACGACGTGAACATCTTCCGTGAAAGGAAGAAATTCGCGGAAACGCCAAACGCCACTGCGATCGCGAGGATCGAAAGATGCACGTCGCTGCAACCAAAGATCGCGAAGCGGAGCTGAATCGATCTTTTCGCGCCGCTCTATATCAAGCAGCCCGCCACAACGCGAGCACACGAAGAGGCGGGCATCAAGATCGAATTCCGCGCCGCAATCAGGCGCAATACAGCGCTGGATGAAATTCCGGTTGGTCAAGGAAAGCATTTTACAGGATTTCAGGATTTACATGATTATCATGAAAAATCCTGTAATCCTGTAAAACTAGAAGCTGAACCGAAGCGACGCGTCGATGCGACGCTGGTAAGCCGGATTGGCTGCTCCAAACCCGCCAAAGCCACCTGTCGTCGAAGTCGATTGACCAAACAACAGCGATCCGAGGTTGCCGACAGGATTGGCGAAGTTCGCGTGGTTCAGAATGTTTTGAAAGTTCAACGAGAACGTCAGATTGTAACGGCCAGCGCCGCCACCTGGACCACCGAAACCGCCACCACCGCCTGGTCCACCAAAACCGCCACGGCCACCGCCACCACCTGGACCCCGACCGGCCATACCGCCACCCATCATCGTGTTGTTACGTCCATCGCGCCCTTGATTACCTTGTTGGCCATTCTGCCCATTCTGCGCGTTTGAGCTGCCGCGTTCAGAGCCGAAGCTCCACGTCTTACTGACGCGCAGATTGACGCTTGTCGATCCCGGACCTTCGCCGAAGTTGCGCGGAATCATCACGTCGCCCGGCGCAAACGTCAGCTTGAAGTTGCCGTACGGCGTACACTTGATGTTGACCGTGTCAGAACAGTCTGCACCTGCGGGCGCAAGAGCCGGACGCTCGGTATTGAACGTATCGCCGTTGATATCGCGTCCGAGCGTGATATTGAACGGGCGTCCTGAATTCACGATCACAAACGGAGCGAAGGTGATGTTCCACGGCGCGCGGAAGTTACCAGTGATCACGAAACGATGCCTGACATCCGTCGATGCACGGCCATACTCCGTGCTGAGGTCGTACGGGTTCGCGGGCAAGCTGCCAATGCCATCGGCGTTACTATTCGCTTTCTGAAAAACGTAAAACGCGTTCATCGTCGCGTTGCGATGAAAACGGCTGTTGAAATTGACGATGAGCTGGTTCTGGTTATAACGACCGCTCGACTCGTATTCGAAGACGTTGCAAAGCGGCGAAGGATTAATATCCGTGGGTATAAAATTCGCGCAGTCCAACGGGCGAACACCGCTCCCCGGCACACCCGGAATAAACGTTCCCGGCAGCGGCGCGTTCAGCGGCCTCGTGCGCAGCACGTGCAACGTACGAACGTTGATATAGCTCGTTGCGAGTGTCAGATTGTGCGGCAACTGGCGCTCGACGCTGATCACTGATTGCAGCGTGTACGGCGCTTGTAGATTGTCGGCGAGTCGATAAACCGTTCCCGGAACTGCAAACGTAACGAGTTGTTCCGGCGTCGGAATTAGCGGAAAGAAATCCGGGTTCTGCACGGTGAACTGCTGTTGATTGACGCCGTTCAGTCGTTCCGCCGTCATCGTCAGGTTCTCACTGATGCGCTCGTAGAACACGCCATAACCGCCGCGGATGACAGTCTTCGATTGCTGCCCACCCGGCGACCACGCAAACCCGACACGTGGTCCAAAGTTCAAATTGCTGTCGACATTACTCTGGTTCTCGTAACGAAGACCAAGACTGAGCGTGAAGTTTGGACGCACTTTCCAGTCGTCCTGCAAGTAACCGCCGACGTCCCACTGGCTGACTTTCGACTCCGGATTACCGGACGACAAACGAAACTGGCTCGCACCGCCGCCGAGTGCGCGAATCGCAAGTCCACTCAATCCTTGCGAGAGGAAAACCTGCGTGCGGCGATAACGCTCGATACTGGTGATGAAATCCGTGTCTCCGGTCGGCTGCTCATTCGCATCGAGAACTGGGCCAAGACTGCCGCCGAAGAATGTGTAGGTGCCACCGAAGTTTGATGGGGCGAATTGATCGATGTGAACGCCACGCAAGCGAGCGCCGGCCTTCAACGCATGAGCGCCGATCGCAAATGAAGTGTTGTTCGTCAGCTCCCAATCGTTCGTCGTGCTGTTTGATTGGCCCACCTGAGATCCGCCACCCGTAAATGCGTCCTGCACTTCGAGCGTCGGAATCGAGTTATCGGCATCCTGCGCGTTGGTCTGGTGTTGAAACTGGAATCGCGTTTCGTTGACGATCGTCTTGTTGATGATCGCTGTTTCGGTAAGCTGGATGCCGTGTTCGGTGTTTCCCGTGTCGTACGCGCGTGACGGCAACGAGAATCCGCCGGTGCCCGTCACGCGCGAGGTCTTCGCGTAGTTGTAGCGGGCGATAAGCGTGTTGTTCGCATTGATCTGGTAATCGACTCGGGGACTGAACGTTGTACGGCGGCTCGGAATCGCAACTGTTTCATTGAAACCGACGATATTGTTATTCGCGTCGAGAACCGTCGCGACGATGAGCGCCTGGTCGTTAATATCGCGCTTATCGAAATCTATGAAAAACGAGGCCTTCTTTTTCGAGATTGGACCACCGAAGTTGCCGCCGTACTGCCGTGTTTGAATTGGGGGACGGGTGTCAGCAAATGGATTGCGGGAGTTTAGTGCGTCGTCGTTAAAGTTGAATGAAACCTGGCCGCGATACCGATCGGTGCCGGGACGCGTCAGGATTTCGATACGACCGAGGCCGAGTCGATCGTATTCAGCGGAGAACGGATTTGCATTGATGCGGATCTCGCGAATCGAAGCGCGCGGGGGCAGGCGACCACCGGTGAATCCGTCGACGAAGATCTGGCCGCCGTTTGGACCAGCCGAGGGACCCGCTAACGCCTGAAGTGCCGCTGCGAGATCGTCGGGATCGTCCGGTAGTGCGTCGAGGTCTGCATCTTTTAACACAACCGCACCGGCGTTGTTTTCCGGCTCAGTACTCAGCTCACGATTATCGGTATTGACTGTTACTTTCTGTTCTTCGATCGCGACTTTGAGGGTGATATCAAACTGGACCGGCTTTCCGGCGGTGACTTCCACGTCAGGAGTTTCGGACATGGCGAAGCCCGCGTTGATTGCGCGAACCGTGTATTTGCCGGGAGCGAGGCCGTTAACTACATAAGTTCCACCATCGTTCGTGACCGCCGACTTCTCCACGCCTTTACTGTCAATCACGGTCACGCTTGCGCCAATGATGGCCCCGCCCAACTCGTCCAGCACCTGTCCACGCAGCGCGCCCGGACGCTGTTGCGCAAAGACGAGTCCGGGAATGCTCGCGCAAAGGGCGATTACCAGCACAATCTGTTTCATTCAAGGCTCCTTAGATACGTTTCGCTTACGGCGTGAAGAGTGCGCTACGCCCCCAGCTTGAAGTGCGGATTGTAGCGAAATCGGGCGTAAAGAGTCTGTCAATGGATTGTAAAGTTTTGTCAGTTCTGCGATGACACTTCTTTACGCACGAAAATGGGCGATTATTGTAGGATTCTTCTCTGTGCAACCTCTGTGTTCTCTGTGTCTCTGTGGTTAATAGCTGCTGCGAATAAAGTCACCACGGAGACACAGAGAACACAGAGGTTGCACAGAGAAACTTGCCTTAAGTCGTCCATATGTCTTTAAATCTTGCTGTACAGCAACCAATGGAACGCGTTCTTGTAATCGACGACGACGTCGGTCTTTGCGAGCTGGTGGGAGAGTATCTTCAACCTGAAGGTTACACGGTTGAAGCGATCCACAACGGCGAGAAGGGCGTCGACCGCGCGCTGTCGAACGAACACGATCTGGTAGTGCTCGATGTGATGTTGCCGGGCACGAACGGTTTCGACGTGCTGCGACGCATCCGTGCTCGTTCTCGCATTCCTGTTTTAATGTTAACTGCGCGCGGCGACGATGTGGACCGCATCGTCGGACTCGAAATCGGCGCCGACGATTACCTTCCAAAACCGTTTAACCCCCGGGAGCTCGTCGCTCGTATTCGTGCGGTATTGCGGCGCGCCCAACCCGTTGAGTCAACTACTTCCGCGCGTGAGACCATTCGTGTCGGCGACATAGAAATGGACAGCAACACGCGCAATGTCCGCCGCTCGGGGGAAGTAGTTGAGCTCACCGGAGTCGAATACGATCTGCTCGAGATACTGCTGCGCAACGCAGGACAGATCGTGAAGCGAGAAGATCTGGTCAAGGACGTTTTAGGTCGCGAGTTATCGCCGTTCGATCGCAGCATCGATATGCATGTCAGTAACCTGCGCAAAAAGTTGGGCCACCAGCTCAACGGTCTCGAGCGAATCAAGACCATCCGCGGCGTCGGTTACATCTACGGCGCCACCTCTGAGAAAGAAATTTAGCCGCGGCAATAAGATATGAAGAATCCGTTTCGCAGCTTATATCTGAAGATCTTCATCTGGTTTTGGCTCGCCATGATCATTATCAACGTCGTGCTGTTTGCGGCGTTCGCTTTGACGCGCCCGACACCGACGAGACGTTCGTGGCGTGACCTGGCTCAGACTGGTCCAAACGCGCAGAAGGCTGCTGAGATCTACGAACAATCAGGAGCGCAGGCATTGACCGCGTCGCTTCAGGCGACAGAAAAATCTTCAGGTGTTGGTGGGACTTTCTTCGACGAGAGTGGCAAAGAACTTTCCGGACGCGCGGTGCCGCAAGGCGCCCAGGAGCTGATTGCGAAGGCGGCGGAGAGTCGTGATATCGAGTTTAACTTTGCTGTTGAAAACACACTCGTAGCGCGACCTGTGACGAGCGCGAAAGGCCAGCGCTACATCTATCTTGCACACATTCCTCGCCCACCGTTCCAACCGACTTTCCAGACTTTAGGCGTGCGTTTGCTCGTGGTGCTCGTGATTGGCGGTATCTTTTGTTACTGGCTCGCGCGTTATCTCACGCAACCGATTCTGAAGCTCCGCACGACGACGAACGAGCTAGCCGAGGGAAATCTCGGCGCGCGCGTGTCTAAGAAGCTTGCGAAGCGCCGTGATGAAGTTGGGCAGCTCGGACGCGATTTCAACTCGATGGCTGAGCGGCTCGAGTCGATGGTCAGAGCGCAGCAACGACTGCTCGGCGACATCTCGCACGAATTGCGATCGCCACTCGCGCGGCTCGGCGTCGCGCTGGGTTTGGCGCGGCAGCGGTCTGGTTCGGAAGCGAACGGTGCACTCGATCGCATCGAGCGTGAGTCAGACAATCTGAACGAGATGATCAGCCAGTTGCTGACCCTGACGCGTTTGGAGAGCGGTACTGATGGACGCAAGCGGACGAATGTCGATCTCGCAGCGCTCGTGAAGGAAGTCGCGGATGATGCGGACTTTGAAGCGCGTAGTTTGAATCGCGCAGTGCAGGTTGTGTCGAGTGACAACTGTTCGATCAAGGGCGTCGAGGAGTTGTTGCGCAGCGCAGTGGAAAACGTAGTGCGCAATGCAGTGCGTTACACGCCTGAGGGAACGGCGGTTGAAGTAGCGCTGACCAGGCAAAATGGTCACGCCGTGATCAGCGTTAGAGATCGCGGTAACGGTGTTCCCGAAGAATCGCTCGAGAAGATCTTTCGACCTTTCTATCGCACCGAAGACGCGCGTGACCGGCAGAGCGGCGGCGGAACTGGTTTGGGCCTCGCAATCACCGAACGCGCTATGAGGATGCACGGCGGATCGGTCCAAGCGGTGAATGCTGCCGATGGAGGTCTCGCAGTCGAGATGCGCTTAAATCTCGATCCGCGTTTTTTATCCGCGTGAATCCGCGGCTAATTTTCTTCGTCGCCTGCGCACTAATCCCATCTCCACGAATCTCACCACCAAAATCCAGATCAACGCCGCCACGAATCCCGCGATCACATCGGTCGTGTAATGCACGCCGAGATAGATCCTCGACAAACCTATCAACAAGAACATCGCCGTACACACGATCCAAACGCCCAGACGAACACGTTTCGACTTGATCCGCGCCGTGAGAATCGCCGCGAGCGCGCCGAAGAAAACAGCGCTAGTCAACGAATGTCCACTCGGAAAACTGTACGTCTCAGGCGGCGAGAGATTGAAGAACGGCACTGGCCGCGGACGCTTGAACGCGAGTTTGAGGGTGATATTCAGAAGCCCCGCACCGATCATCGTTAGCGCAAAGAGCCTCGCCTCGCGTTTCCACTTTCGCATCGCAAAGCGAACCACGACGAAGATCGTTCCCAGGCTGAGCGCGATCGTCGAGCCGGCAAACGAGAGCCCGCGCATGATCGCTGTCAATGGCGGCGAGGCGAGTTGATGGACCGCAGCCCGTGTCGCATCGTCAAACGCGCGCGCGTCGCCTTCGAGAGCTTCGTCCGCCAGCCAGCCAAAGAAAATCAGCGCGAGGATTGCAGTCGCAAGTCCAAGCAACAATGATAGACTGAGAAACTCAAGCAAATGTTTCTTGTTTGTGGGTGCGTCAGACACTGCTGCTTAGTATCACGGATCAGTGACCAAATTTCCCAGACGAAAGTTTCTCAAAACTATCGGTACCGCTGCGGTTGCGACAGCGCTTCCAAACGTCACTTTCGGTGCGCAATCGCAACAGCCTTCTGTTGCCCTCTTTTGGGAGCCTGGGTTTCGTGCGGTCCAAGGACCCGACCTCACGTTAGAGACGCTCCAGCAGGGACTAAAAGAGTTCACTATCACAACGCTCAACGAGCGCGATCTGATCGCACAACTAAACACGACGCGATTCGATCTCCTTGTCACGCCATACGGCTCCGCGTTTCCGAAACGTGCGTGGCCCGCGATCTTGAAGTACCTGCGTGACGGTGGAAACTGGCTCAACATCGGCGGCGTGCCGCTCTCGAGACCGATCGTTCGCGACGGTGCTGCATGGCGCGTCGAACCGAAACAAACGACTTATCACAAGCGTCTCGGCATCACGCACTGGTTTCCAGTCAACACCTCGACATACATAGCTCCTCGCTCGCTTCTTCAGGCTGGCTTCAAAGCAAACGAAGTTTACGAGTTGTACGTACGTCTGAGCTCTTCAAGTAATGAGCCCGACGAAGCAGGCAGCGATGGGCCACACGAGGGGATCGTTCAGCCAGTAGTGACCCTCGTGAACGCTGATGGTCGAGTTATGGCGGCACCGTTCATTCAGATCGATCGTCTGCTCGGCGAATTTGCAGGCGGTCGCTGGTTACTCGCGAATTTCAACGGAACGATCGAGCCCGGCGTAATCGCAACCCTTGCGTCAAGAGCAGCGCTGGGCGCCAGTCGTTTTGAAGTAAGAAGTGGTTTCGCCTGCTACAAACCCGGCGAGGTTCCGGTGTTGTCAGTGGAGTTGTTTCGTCCGAAAGGTGATTTGCAAAAACTCTCGACGACAGAGTGCACGATTGAAGTTAGCGATCAGACCAACACGATCGTTTCGCGCGTCAATATAACTCTGGGGCTAGATGGCGCGAAAGCTGTAGGTTCCGTCAAACTTCCGGACGCTGCAACCTTCAAACCGGGCTTTTACAAAATCAGCGCGGAACCAAAAGTTAATCCCCTGCGAGTGGTCCACCAAAACGGTTTCTGGATCTACGACGACACACTGCTCGAGCGCGGAAAGCCGCTCACCGTCGACAAACACTTCTTCTCTCGCGACGGCGCGGTCTTCCCGGTCACCGGCACGACTTACATGGCTTCCGATAAGCATCGTCGGTTTCTCTTCGAGCCGAATGCGTTCGTTTGGGACAAGGATTTCCGTGCGATGAAAGCGGCGGGCGTCAACATGGTGCGCACCGGAATCTGGACTGCCTGGAAGAAGTACATGCCCGAGCCGGGCAAAGTTGACGAAGCCGTGCTGCGCGCGTTTGATGCGTTTTTGCTGACGGCTCACAAATACGACATACCCGTGATCTTCACGTTTTTCGCGTTTCTGCCGGAGACGTGGGGCGGTGAAAATGCTTATCTCGATCCGCGTTCTGTAAAAGCACAACAGCAGTTCATCTCGGCTTTCACCGAACGCTGCCGCCATGTTGACGACGTCCTCTGGGACTTGATCAACGAGCCTTCGTTTTGCTCGCCAAAATTTCTCTGGAACTGCCGTCCGAATTACGACGCGCACGAAAAAGCTGAATGGGCCACGTGGGTCAAGAACCGCTATCCCGCACCGACCGAGCAACAACAGCGTGAACGGCTACAACTTGTTTGGCGCACCGCGAGCGACGATTTGTTTGAGCTGCCGCGGCTTCAGGATTTCGAGAGCGTAAACCTGATCGACGATCGCGTGCCGCTGAAGACGCTCGACTATCGACTCTTCGCGCAGGACATGTTCATTCGCTGGATTCGTCAGATGCGGACGGCGATCAGAAGTAACGGCAACGCAAAGCAACTGATCACAGTGGGCCAGGACGAAGCCGGACTCGCCGACAGTCCCAACATGCAGTTCTTCGCCAACGAAGTCGATTTTGGATCGCTGCATAACTGGTGGGCCAACGACGATCTCGTTTGGGACAGTGTGCTCGCGAAGACACCGTCGAAACTCAACCTGATGGAAGAGACCGGCGTGATGTTCTACGAGAAAGCTGACGGCGGTGCGCCTTGGCGCAGCGAGGAAGACGTTAGCAACTTGCTCGAACGCAAGCTCGCGATCTCTTTTGCCGCTGATGGAGCCGGGTTTATTGAGTGGATCTGGAATACCAATCCTTACATGAACTCGACGAACGAAGTGGGTATCGGATTTCATCGTGCCGATGGCAGCGCCAAACCCGAGATCGAGCCTTTCCTGCGCATCGCGAAGTTCATGTCGCAGCACAGTCAGTATCTGAAGGATCGCGTACCGGAGCCGGTTGCGATGGTGATTCCTCACTCGCAGATGTTTTCGCCGCGCAGTTTTGCGCAGGAGGCGACGCGGCGGTGTGTGCGTGCGATGTACTACCACTGCGGCACGGCCGTGCAGGCTGTCAGTGAGTACAAGGTGCCAGAATACCTGGACCAGGCGAAGCTGATCATCATTCCTTCGCCTGTCGTTATCGCGGAGAAGAGCTGGGTTGCGTTAGTGGAACAAATTGGTCGAGGCGCAACAGTCGCGCTTTCGGGCGCACTCGATCTCGACGGGCTTCCGGGTTCCAGGTTTTCAGCGCAGACGATGAAGAATTCGCCAATAGCTGAGTCGGAGACAATTAGGATTGGTAATGACGAATTCCTGCTGCGCTACGAAGGAGAGAAGATGCAGCGGCTCGAAAAAGCGGTGGACCGATCGTCATTAGGTCAACCGGTGCAGCCGCTGAATGTGCCGTATGACACAGGC
>DATFDT010000285.1:0-12721 GCA_035251975.1 Pyrinomonadaceae bacterium
GAAAGCGTCTTCATTCAGCGGGCGACGCTCGTTGAGACCACGATCCGACAGGGCGGCGGAGTGGACCTCGAGGGTTTTGGTTTCTTCGCTCATTGCACAGCCTCCAGCTTCAGGGGAGAAGATCTCTTAGCCACCGGCCTATCCGCTATGACACGATCGCGGGCATTTCGGTTTGAAAATGCCATCAGCATCCCCAGCATCGCAAAGCTTGTAATCAGACTGAAACCACCATGGCTCACAAACGGAAGCGTGATTCCCGTCATCGGTAAAGCTCTCAAAATACCGCCAATGTTCACCAGCGCTTGAAATCCTACAAACGCTGTCAGACCTGCTGCGCACAACTTCGTAAACATATCACGCGCCTCCAGCGAAGTGCGAACTCCTGCGACCACGAAGATGATGATCGCGAGGATGATCACAGCGCCGCCTGCGAGGCCGGTTTCCTCCGCAATTGCCGCGTAAACGTAGTCTGAGTCGGCAATCGGAATCACTTCCGGAAAACCGAGCCCAAAGCCGCGTCCAGTCGTTCCACCTGAATCGATCCCAAACTGCGCCTGCGCCGGTTGAAACGCGAGCCGGTCAAACCAGATGTCGACGTTCACAGTCTTCTGCATCGCGGGACTCTGCTCGGCCAGTTGTTTCATGCCAGGATCTCGCGAGAGTGCGTCTTCGTAGTCTTTCTTCCACCATGAAACTTCAGGCGACGGTGGATCGAAGCCGTCGAGCCAGAGGTGAAAGCGTTGTTGAATACGCGCCGGAAGAGCAGCGCTGATCGGGCGTGCGATCGTCGGCAGTAACGGCACCTTCTCTTGAATGTCACGCGGCAATGCTCCGACGACGAGAATGCCGATCACGATCACAACTGAGCCGACGAACACCAGCAATTGCGGCCAACGGCGCACTGCGACGAGGTAGAGCGTCGTGTAGGCGCCACTGAAGATCAGCATCTGTCCGAAGTCTTTCAGCGCGAAGAAGGGAATGAACGGCATTATGGCCATCACGAGGAGGGGAACAATATCGCGCGCGCGTGGAATGCCCCAGTAAGTTTCAGAGAGATCTTTGTACCGTGCAGTCAGAATGCCTGCGAAACCGACGAGGAAGGGAATCTTCGACGGCTCCCACGGCGTCATGTTGCCGAGCGCTTTTCCCGCGCTCGACGTCACGACAGCCATCGCGAGCGGTAAGAGGGTAAACAAGACGATGATGAAACTGTTGCGTTGCAGCCATAAAAGAAAACTATCACGCGCGCACAGTGAGTAAGCGATTGCAAAAGCCAGAAAAGATAGAACCGGGATCCAGGTGTAACTGGAGGTGATCGCGTTCCAGAGCGAGTAGGTCGATTCTTTCTTCGGAAGCTGGCTGATGTCGATTGGCTGCGCGGGTGTTGGTGGCAGTCCCATCAACTGCTTCTTCACCGGATCATAGTTCTCCATGATGTAGCGCGTGCGCAGCGCCTGCATCTTTTCCTCGCGCGCCTGGGCTTTGTTGCGCGCGTTGTATTCCGGATCGCTGTATAGGCGATACTGGATCAACATGCCGAACGAGAAGAGAAGAATTGCAGTAGTGAAAAGAACCCAGTTGCCGGCGAATCGTTTAGCACGTGAAAGCCAGAGCACGAGGAAGATCAGCGGCACGAACATCATCAAGTCGCGCACTGCACCGATCAGCGACGTCTCGTAGCCACGCAGCAATCCGGCGCGATGCACGGCAAAGTAGCCCGTGATCTCGAGGCCGAGGATCAATAAGATAATGAATAAATGTGACGACGCCCGGTTTTTCATCTTTATTTCTCACGCGGCGGCGCAACGGCGCAACGCTCCGCATTCTTCCGTCGCGCCGTTGCGTCGCCGCGTGAGTTTTCCTTATTTGAAGTAGCCAAGGTCCCTCGCTTTCAACACGAGCGCCGCTGCGATCGGCGCGGCGGATCGCGATCCATAACCTCCGCCTTCGACGATCACCGCCATCGCGAGCTGTGGTCTCTCGATCGGAGCGAGACATAGGAACCAGCCGTCGATCCGCGGGTTCTCGTTGTCCATGATCACTTCGTCGTACTCGCGGATAATATTCCCTTTGTTATCCTTTTCAATCTTGTGTCTCGTCTTCGGTTCGCCCGTCTTCGGATCGTAAACTGGCACGACTTTCTGCGCGGTTCCGGTCTTGCCACCGGTGTTTATGCCTGCCGCTTTGACTGGTCCAAACACTCCGCGCGCCGTACCACTCGCACCGCCAGTCACGAGCCCCATGATCTGTCGCAGCCTGGCTGCCGTCGCGGGCGTCATCACCTGGTTGAAAGGCTGCGGCGCCACATTCATCTCAATACGTGGCTTCATTAACTTGCCTTCCATGTTTCCGATTGCCGCCGCGGCGAGCGCCATCTGAAATGGTGTCATCTGTCCGGCATAACCCTGACCATATCCCATCAAGGCTAGATCGTATCGAGTTACTTGTTTGCCGGTAACGATCGTTGCTTCTCTCGGCGCGAGCGCACGCTTCACTGCGTCAGTACTCGCGTCCCAAATCTGCGGCAACTTGCGACCACGCAAAGCCTCGGAGGGTGTGTCGTAAGAACCGATGCCCAATAACTGCGCGGCGCGTTTCAGTTTTTCGGCACCGAGTTTTACACCCATCTGCGCGAAATACTGGTTGCACGAAACCTCGTACGCGTGATCGATGCCGATCCGGCCATGCACTTCGCCTGGTCCACCATCGTCAAAAATCACATTCGCGCCCGGCGCCGCATAGTAACCGCCACCGCTGCAAGTGAACTCAGTGTTCTGTTCACCTGCGAGAAACGCGGCGGTCATCGTCACGGTTTTAAAGGTAGAACCGGGAATGTAGTAAGCGCCGAGCGCGCGACTGACGAGTGGCTTGTCACGCTCGTTTGCTTCGAGACGAATCCACGTCGCTTCATCATCGACTTCGGCGAGACTGTAGGAAGGCTCACTGTACATCGCGAGCACGTCGCCGGTCTGCGGGTTTAGTATGACAACCGCGCCATGCTTGCCCTTCAACTGATCGACAGCAGCCTGTTGCAAAGCGCGATCGATCGTGAGGCGCACGTCCTGATTGCCTCTGAATTCGACCTCTTTGCCTTTGACGACTTCGAGCGCTTCCGGAAGTACGCCACTCTCGACACCGAACAGTGCACGCTCCAAACCCGGATCGCCGCGATCAGATCCGAAGATATGCGCCAACGCCTTGTCCATCGGATACTCGCGCCGGATGTTGCCGCTCGAATCGCGTTTGTAATACGCGAGTGGCTGGTCCACACGACCGCTGCGATCGAAGATCCAGCCGCGCAAGGTCGACTCAGACAGACGACGAGCGCGCAAATCTTTGTAACTCAACTGCTGAAACTTCTCGTTCTTCTCGGAAGCGTAGTGGGCCCAGTAGATGTGAAATGAAAAAAGCCCGATCGATAGCAGCACGAAGAGCCAGCGCAGCGCGCGCAGACCACGATTAGTCGAATGCGATCCGAGTCGTTTCTTGACTTCCTTCGGCAGGTCTTCGGGAATCGGGGGCGCGGTTTGTTTACGACTGCGAAGTAGACCAAGCAACAGCAGCAAAATTATGAGCCCAAAGCCGCCGACGTAGATCAGCGTGAACAGCGCCGGCGTTCGCTCAGGCACATGCGGAGTTGGAAGGGGAGAAGCGGTGGGAGTTTGAAAGAGAAGTAGAAGAAATGTGACCAGGTTCATCCAGTTCGCTACTCACTTTTACGCAGTCGTACTTCTACATCTCCAAAGCCAACTACATCACCGTCTTCGATCAATCTGGATTCGCCGTATGAGATGCGTCGCCCGTTGAGATAAGTGCCGTTGGTCGAGCCGGTATCGGCGACGAGGAGAGTGCCTTCGGCAGTCATTAATAGTGCTGCGTGGATCTTTGAAACGCTTGTGTCGTTCAGAGTTAAATCGTTGTCAGACGCGCGCCCGACGTTGAGTCTCCGGCCACCGGGCTTGAAGATTAGCGGTAGTTCGCGAGTGCCATTTGGGAGCGTGACGCGAGCGATCACCTCGATGTCAGGCATTGGTGGCGCTGCGCCGGGAATAGGCACGCCGAGTTTCGCGGCGCGCATCTCTTCGTCGTGTCGCCTGAGATCTTCTTCAAACTCGCCGAAGTTTGGATCGACCGAGATTCCGGTCGTGAAGATGTCGACTTCGGCTTCGACAGTGACAGGCGCGAGTGTTCGATAACGGTGATCGTTGATGTGATCGATCGCGGCGGCGAGTACTTCGTTTTTCAGGTCGCCAAGAATCTCAGGCGGCGCTTCTGAATGCGTGCCCCACTCGACTTTCAAAACCATGTGATGCGGCGCGATTCGTCCTTTATTACCTTCGTCACGCACTCGCTCATCTATAAGCCGCTTCATGCGCTCGATGAGCTTCGACGTGGTGAGTCCGCTACGGGGGTCGACGGTGCGACCGAGCCTGCGATCGACGACGCTCCCCATGCCTTCAAGCACGCGACGCAGGAGGCGTTCAGGCAATGCTTCCTCGCGCTTCTTTTTTACAACCTGCTCATCCCTGAGCTTATCTATCGGATCGTCAGCGTCAGTCATGAATTAGCAATACGAGTTTTCTCGTCAGTGGTTCAGGACGCATTTTATCCGAAAAGCCGCAAAGAAGCACAAAAGGCACAAAAGGTTTTGAATTAACCGTTTTGTGCCACTTGTGGCTGTCTGATCTGCCAGCAGCGCTTACGCAGATGCTAAAACCCGAGACTGTGTCCAGTCATCAGGAAATTAGTGATGTTGGTTGTTGGGGCCGCGCCGACAACTCCATACCATGCTGAGAATTGAGTCCAGGGAAACGGTGTCCCGACGAAACCTGCGGTGTTCACTCCGCCACCCGTAGACCGTGCGCCGACTTCCGGAACGCTGAAGTTCAGTGAGTTTCATGTTGGGTCCTCTTTCTGGTTGGAACGAAATGTTAAGGACGCAGCGGGGCGGCGCTGCGGAAGGTTGCAATGCCTCGAATCGGATATGTATCGACGCTATGTGCTGACGACGCGTCTGGAAAGCCAGTCATGACCCGATGAGAATGCGAGGGCGATGCTGTCACAATTCCGGATTAGCAACGGATCCAGATTCGACTACTAACTTTTGAGGCAAAGCGCCTTTGCCTGGCGACTCCTCAAATCGAACTTCTGAGAGAGCTTCTGAGAGTGCATTGACTTTTTTTCGGACCAGGAATAGTCTCCACGTGTCTTCGATGGCTGACGCCGAGCCTTTATCTTCTCGCAAACTCGCAACAGGATCGGCCTTTACCTATCAGGAAAGTTATCTTCAGATTTAGGCTCAAGGGATTCACCTCCCTATTTATTTGTTCGACCGTTCGACCGTTGAGCACGAGCGCCTGAGAAGTGCGAATCTTCGAAAAAACTGAGCGAGCGGACTAACTCGATTGTGAGGAAGGTTATCTTATGCCCATTCTTCCACCAAACGTATCTGGGCCTATATCACCGTGTAGTAGCTCAATACTGTTGACCGGGCAGATCCCAGGATATGAGATCACAATTTTCGCTTACACACCTGATGGCTCAAGCAGGCGAACCGTGGCAACAGGAATAGCCACCGCTGTCGAGGAAGTTTTCGGCCTGCTTCCCGGAATCACCCTAAACGAGCTCGAGATTATTCGGGCGCAGCAAACTGATCCTTTGGGAGAAGTCAGTCTCGACATTAGGGACGGCGTCGAGGTAATGCTGACACCTGCAAGAAGTGGGCCCCGGGGCATGGGTCGAGTCATGTGGCTAAGCCGGCTGCACGAATGTGGCCGTTGTACGATGCTTGGCGGAGTCTTTCCTGGCGCCCGCATCAAGATCGTAGACCGAGCTGGCATAACCATCGGCGAGGAAGTATCACCTGGCCCCATCGCGCGCCTTGGTTTAACCCGAACTGTGCGAGGCAGCGAGACGCTCATCGCTCAAGAAGCAGCCTGTGATGTCAGTGGCCTTGAGAGTCCGTCACCTTTACCGCATTCCTTTCTCAATGCCGAGCTTCCACCACCGCAAATCGGCGACCCTCTGATCGCATGTATGCGTCGGATATATGTCGGCGGCGTATTTGAGGGAGCTACGGTCAAGGTTAGAAGGGAAAGAATCTCAGAAGAACCATTCGAGCTCGTAAGCTGTTTTGACGCTTCAGGGTTGTATTTCCTGCTAAGCGCCGCAGACCAACTCAAGGAGGGAGATCAGCTTTCGGCGCAACAGGGTTATCCAGATTGTGAGAAATGGAGCGGGGTGTCTCGGCGCACGGTAAATCCGACTTCCCCTCTTCCGAAGCCTCGCATCTTGTCGCCGATTTGTGCTAATAACGGGCGCGTTTATATCGATAACTTAATCCCTGACGCGATCGTCCATATCAAAGTCGGCGATGTAGAGATCGGCTACCGTGCCGCCGCTGCAACTTTCGATGTTTTCCTAATCCCGCCGCTCTCGCCGCCTCCAGACGGCAAGCCCTTCGTTTTGGCTGCATACCAGGAGCTCTGTGAAGTGATCAGTGAGACTTCGGAAAGCGTTCCTATTCAGCCAGAACCTACCACCTTGCCTGAGATATCAATGGGCCAATTATTTGAATGCGCAACAACTATTCAACTAGACCACACTGTTCCAAATGCATTGATTCAGATTCTCGCCATTTTCCGCGGAGTGCTCGCCACATTGACGGCAACCTCAGATACGACCCTCATCTCCGTACCCGCGTTGACCATAGATGACGTCATCATCGCGAGAGAACGTAGTTGTGGAGCTGAGACTTCGACTATGGCGGGCGTCATCCGCCCGTCTCGAAAACTGCGAGTCCCATCGATCTTTCAACCAGTCATTGCCAGCGACTCTTTTATCGAAGTTCGGAACGCCTTTCGGGGAGCCATTGTTGAAGTTTATGTAGACAATGCGTTGGGCAGTTTCCTCTTAACTTCCGCAGTTGGCATCCACTCCTACCTGCCCGGCGGCGAGAGCCTGACCAAAATACCAATCTCTCATCGCCTTCAAGGAGGAGATCGGATTTCTGTTGGGCAACGCCTATGTCCAGACTTAGAAAGTGAACGCTCATCAGTGGTAACCGTAAAAGAGTGCAAAGGTCAGGTCCGCATAGGCCTGAAGAGCGTGTTAGCTGAGGATGGGTTTGACGACATGAGAATTCTCGTTGTTCAAGCCGACTGGATGCGCCAGTTATTCAGAAATAATGGTTGGGACGTGGTAGTCGTGGATAAAGAGCGATTATCTTTACCCGATTTAAGATCCTTTAGGTCAGACGACGTGGCGTCGATAAGATCATTAGCTGAACATCGAAATAACCTTCACCCTGGCGATATTCCCTGCTATTTAGTTCCCGCAGGAGATTCAGGGGGTGTAGAGCTCCGTGGAATTACTGCGGCCATTATCTATCGAAGCAGTGATGTTTGGACCCTCGCTCACGAAGTCGGCCATGTGTTTGGTCTAGGCCACGCACCGGCAGGCGAAACTTTTCGGCTGATGAACCCCGGGGGCGCTATTCGCGCAGGGGCTTCGCCGAGCCTAACAGACCCGAGGGCCTTGTCTGCTGAAGATATAGATGGGCTACAAAGGAATCGAACCTTCATGCATCCGTGCCCTTGAGGAGGAACAGATGGCACTTAGAGAAAAGGTGCTCGCGCAACTAAATTCGATCGAGGCTGATTATACGCGCGCAAAAGCACTCGGAAATAAAGCGTCGCGAATACTTGAGCCAATTATCGACTCCGCTGATGATCCACTGACTGTACGCGCTGTTTACCTCGCGGCTCACATCGGTGGTGAGCAGGGCGTAAATCTGGTAAAGAAAGCCGCAACGCATCCTTTCGATTCCGCGCGGATCGCGGCTGCCGGATCACTCCATTTGCTGCCGCGGAAGGACGCTATTGAATTGCTTTCTTTTCTTGTTGGCGACACGAGGGCCGATGTCGCCTTCAATGCCATCCATTCTGTCGGCCGGAAAAGAGGGGCGGCCACATTACCGATAATCGCAAGTGCGATGAGGCATCATCGTGCGGAGCATGTTCGTCTTGAAGCCCAGCGAATCATTGCTCGCAGGCCAGTTCGTTGAGCCTGTTCCTCTGGTACTGCAAGTTTGTCGACCGCATTTGGATCACGGTCGGCATGCCATAACCGTATCCGGCCGTTACTCCAATTGACGAGTTGGGACCGCTTCCTATTTTCCTACAGGCATAACCAAAGGAGAAAAAGATGAGACAAAACCTAATCTCCGTTCACATATTTATGTTGGTGTGCTGTTTCTCAACTTCTCAAGCATGGGCACAGGACTGTAAACCCAATGTTTCGAGGGAAGATAAGATTACCAAAGAACGAATCGACATATGGACTCAATCCCTGTTTTCAACCAATTTTGGAAGCAGCCTGATGAGTACTTCTGAGATAAGCGTTTTTGCAACAGTCGGGAGATATGGAACTTTCAATGCCGTAAATATTGAAATTCAGAAACGCGAAGAGTCGGCAACAAATGCAGCCTTTGAGTCCGCCTATCGTGGTGCCGTCGGGAAGCAGTTTTATTTTGGTTTCAAGAATGGCGATCCGGTGGCGTTCGTAGTGACCGAAGTTGGTAACGAGGCTAAGGTCCAACAAGGTCTTTTATCTGCGAAGGGTGTAACTACCGTAGTCTTGTCGGCTGTTGTTCAGGACAATGAGTTAGCTACTCTGCGAGAAGCCCTAACGTCACGGCAGATCGATTCCTTCCGAATTGTTCTGTCAGGCGATGTTCGGATTGAGAAATCTGTGAACGACAATAATGGTAAGAAGCTGATGGAGAAGTTCTCGTGTTTCTATCAATTGTTGGACAAGAGAGGGATTAACCTTTCGGCTGTCGCTGGTTCCCGAACGTCTCCTGTGGACACTTCTGTTATTGATACGTCAGTAGATTATTCAAAGTCTGCGG
Organism: Pyrinomonadaceae bacterium; assembly: GCA_035251975.1. Taxonomy (GTDB): domain Bacteria; phylum Acidobacteriota; class Blastocatellia; order Pyrinomonadales; family Pyrinomonadaceae; genus PSRF01. Next base: position 8,912 of record DATFDT010000285.1, read on the forward strand.
CCGGAAAATATGTTAACCAAAAGAATCGCACCGAATATATCGAACTTAAACCAGATGGAACATTTTACGTTCAAAGAAAGACGAGTGGTTATGCTGGTAAGTATGAGATTACAGGAAACATAATAACTACAGTCTTGCCAGATGGTAGGGCAGGAAGAGATAAGATTCAGGCGGACGCAATTATCGAGTCTGACGGAACTATATGGGCCAGGGAAGGGGGCTCTCCCGCGACCAGTAGCGCGCCTTCTGAAGTTCTCACCAACGAAGAAGTAATACGGCTGACCTTAGCAAAACTTCCAGACAGTGTGATTCTTACAAAGATAAGAAACTCAACCTGCAAATTTGATGTAAGCACCGACGGCCTTATCAAACTAAAGCAGGCCGGCGTAAGCGATGCCGTGATTCAAGCGATGACAGAAGCGAAGCCGAAGTAGCGGCGGCATCCGGCAGTCTCACCGGCTGTAAAGATCGAATAAATTCGACTTTTGAAGCAAAGCTCCTTTGGTTGAGAAATTTTTAGAACAGCAGCTTGACTGAGAGTCGCATCGTCCTTGGGCCGCCGAAGCTGTAGAACGACGGGAAACCGCCGCCCGACAGACTGCGGCCGCTCATCGATGTTGATTGTCCGAAGGCCAGGTTCTGCCTGAGCGGAGTTGCAAGGACAAGATCGTTGCCGACGGGATCTTCGAAGTTAGGGTGATTGAAGACGTTGAAGGCGTCTGCCTGGATCTGTAGTCCGACTGCTTCACTAAAGTTGAACTTCCGCCGCAACGCCATGTCCACCTGATAAAGTGGAAAGCCTCGCTGGCTGACATCCTCTAACATGTATCCAACTCCGAATGATGTCGGGAACATCGTCACGAACTTTAATGGTCGCGCTGAGCGAGCGTTGAAGATTGAATCCAGCGCCCAGTTGCGAAACAGCTTGTTGCCAAGACCGGTCGAGAACGGTGATGGCAACTCGTAATTAGCAAATCCGGTGAGTTGATGACGCACGTCGAAGTCTGATGGATGGAGATCGAATCCCGCCATCACCACGCGTCTAGCTGAATCGACCGGAACGTTGTCCGTCGATCTCGCCAACGTGTAGGAGAAGAGTGTTCCGAAGTGGTTGGTGAATGGACGCTCAAACTTGAGTTGGAGCGCGTCGTAGTTTGACTTGCCGCGGTTCGTAGTCACGCGCAGGAAACCGAAATCCGGATTCTGGTCCAGCAGAGTTTCCGTATACAAAAGTCTCTTTCCCGACGAACCCAGGTACGTCGCGGTGATCGATTGTCGTCCTAAACTCTGTTGTAGCGCCACGTCCCAACTGATTACGTAAGGCGTCTTGAGTTGTGGATCGAAAGCCAGCAATGGCAAATCCGGGCTGCCGGAGACGAACGGAATTGAGCTCGCGAAGATGTCGCCGGAACGATCCCCGCCCAGGTCGTAGAATATTCCGGCGCCGCCACGCAATATCAGCTCGCGCCCACTTCGACTCAAAAGCTCGTAAGCAATTCCCGCCCGTGGCGCAAAGTTTAAGAACCGCGTTTGCCACAGCGAGCCAGCCGAAGGTGCGAGTTTCAAAGTAATGATGTCGTTTGCCTGATCGACGGCGAATGCCTGACCATCAGTCGCTGGAGGCGGTGCGAGCTCCCAGCGCAGACCGTAGGTCAGCGTCAATCGTTTCGTCGTCCGCCACTGGTCCTGCGCGAAGAGCGACAGGTTATGAAACACAGGATTCTGCGGATCGCCAAAGTGCAACAGATTGACGCGCGTCGGGATGCCCGTGCTCGCCTGGTCCATGCCGTCAAAAAGCGTATTGACCTCGGATGATCGCATATGGATCGACGGCGATATGCGACGGTAATCACCACCATACTTCAGCGTATGATTTCCCCGAACATTGTCGACGGAGCCGACGAGATTGAACTGGCGTTGCAGGTTTGACTGCTCGTCGCCAATCATCCACGCAGCATTTCGTGAATTCAGATCAAACGTGATCGCAGGGAAGGTGACGTCAGGAACAACAGCGCCACCAAAATCGTCCAACAAGTATGTTCCGTTAACACGCGAGCGACCGTAGTTCGCACGTAGATCGATAACGGTCGTCGACGAAAACGTGTGAGTCACCGATCCGATGATCATTTGTGAACGATCCTTAACGCGGTTCAAAGTATTCAGTGAAAATCCGTTTGCCCCACGTAGCGTCGTTTCAGAGCCGGCGAAGTGATAACGACCGCTCACCGTTGTTTTAGAATTCAAATTAGAATCGATGCGGATACTACCGACGTCGTGTCGCGCGGGATTCGCAAAACTCGCCGCAAACTGCGCGAATCCATCGGACCTTGATGCACCGTTCGGAACCGGAAAGACGTCCAGGAACGATCTCAACGCACCGGCCCTCGAAGCGATTGAAGGCACGTCAGTGATACCAACCATCGGCTGACGCAAACGCATTCCTTCATACGATCCGAAGAAAAACGTCTGGTCCTTCTTGATTGGTCCACCAAACTCGCCGCCAAAAAAGTTCAATCTCTTCGCGGGTTGTCTTAACCTATGACTGTTGGCAAACCAGTCGTTCGCATCGAGCGCGTCGTTGCCAAAGAAGTGAAACAGTGAACCGTGAAACTCATTCGTTCCACTTTTCGTGACGACGTTCACTTGCGCGCCGGCAACACGACCATCTTCCGCCTGCACCGCAGAAGATCGAATGTTAACCTCCTGAGTCGCGCCGAGTGCTGCAATCCCGTTTCCGCCGCCGCTCGCTGTCAACGCGGGCAGGTTGCCGGATGCAAATGCGCCGGAGCTCTCGCCGCTGCCGAAGTTAGCGCTAACACCGTCGACTCTGTATAGATTCGAGCTCGGGAGTTGACCATTGACGGAAAAGTTATTGTTGTTTGGCCCGGTTACCGTGCCGGGAGTCAACGTGAGCAATCCGACGAAGCTTCGTCCCTGAACCGGTAACTGCTGGACCGCGCGTTCCCAGACGCAGTTTTGACTGCCGGCGCAATATTGAACAGTCGAACTACCGGACGTGACAGTTACATAATTGACGAGACCTGTCGTACCGGCGAGCAACTGAGCTGGAGCCTGAACGAGCAACTGAGCCTGAGCCTGAACCTCGACGCGTACAGGTTCTTCTGGTCCAGTGAAAACAACATCGTCAATGGCGACGAACGACGTGTACTGCGTCATCAACTTGAATTCGAGGCCGAGTTTAGTGATCTCTTCTCGCACCTGATCCTGCACGGGTATGTTTTGCGTATTTGCGACTTCGTCGCCAACCAGATCCTCAATACGACGGCGGGCCCAAAGGCTGGCGAGCACGTCGTGATCTGTTTCTGTTTCCGGCAATTCCACCGGTATCTCACGAACAAAATCCTGACCGGCCATTTTCCCTTTCAACCAGATCGATCCTTTGCCGCCTTTCGTGTAACGGCCCGAGATAACCAGCGGACGCGCACTGAACAGATCGGGAATTCGTTTTGGATAAATCTCGGTTACGGGAAGGTCTGACCATTCGATCGAGATGTCCGTCAACAATGGACTACGAACACGATCGCTAAACACACGCGCCACCGCAGACGTGTTCCCAACTTCAGAGACGTAATTAACTTCACCGCGACCGTACTGGCTCATTCTATTCAGCAGCGAACGATTCGGCGCTGGTCCAAAACCCATCGCAAACACGCGCGCATTCGGATGTTTCTGCACTTCGGCGATGATCTCGGTTTCGTTATCAACCTGGCCGTCAGTCAGGAAACAAGCGATGCGAACGTGCTGTTGTGAATCTGATGGATCGAGCGCGGCTTTGATAGCCTTCATCAT
>DATFDT010000286.1:0-22349 GCA_035251975.1 Pyrinomonadaceae bacterium
TTTCTCGCAAAAATATCTTCGGGTATTCATTTGTCGCTTTCTCAAGCCTGGCGATTGCGGTATTTGGTTTTCTGGTCTGGGGACATCACCTGTTCGTTTCCAGCCAGTCAGTCTACGCGGGTATGATCTTTTCCTTTCTGAGTTTTGCTGTAGCAATTCCCTCCGCGATTAAAGTGTTCAACTGGACCGCAACCCTCTACAAAGGTTCCATCTCTTTTGATACCCCGTTGCTTTATGGGCTTGGATTTATCGGACTGTTTACAGTGGGCGGGATGACCGGGCTTTTTCTAGCGACGCTGGCAGTCAACGTTCATGTTACCGATACGTACTTCATCGTAGCCCACTTCCATTACATCATGGTTGGTGGAGCGTTGATGGGGTATCTCGGCGGGCTTCATTACTGGTGGCCGAAGATCAGCGGGCGAATGTATCCCGAAGGCTGGGGACGATTTAGCGCGCTCGTGATCTACGTCGGCTTCAATTTGACGTTCCTGCCGCAGTTTGTGGCCGGTTATCTCGGCATGCCACGCCGTTATCACGCATACCCGCCGGAATTTCAGGTATTCAACGTGCTCTCGAGCGCGGGCGCATCGATTCTCGGTTTCGGGATGTTGATACCCGCAATCTACTTTGTCTGGTCGATGCGTTACGGCCGTCACGCGGAAGCGAACCCGTGGCACTTGCCGGGGCTCGAATGGCGCACGTCGTCGCCGCCGCCAACCGAGAACTTCGAAGTGACGCCGGTTGTTACCTGGGATGCTTATGAATTCGCACCGCGCGAAGAAACTGAAGTGGTCGGTAAATTCCGGCCGGAGTTAGAGCGTATTTGACGATGGCTAGCCACGCGACCACAGCACCTGAAGTCCACGGCCACCCGGCGCTGCAGCACCATTTTGAAAACATGGAGCAGCAGCGTGAGGCGGGCACGCTCGGCATGTGGGTCTTCCTCGTGACCGAAATCATGTTCTTTGGCGGGATGTTTCTCGCCTACACGCTCTACCGGTCGATGTATCCGGCGGCGTTTGCTTCTGCCAGTAACCACCTCGACATCACGCTCGGCGCGGTCAACACCGGCGTGCTGATCTTGAGTAGTTTCACGATGGCGATGGCGGTCTACTTCACGCAGGTTGGTAAACATCGCCCGCAGGTTCTTTGTCTGATAGTCACTCTCGTTCTCGGTCTGACATTTCTCGGCATCAAGGCGAAGGAGTACAGCGACAAGTATCACGATCACCTGATTCCGGGCCGTTTGATTCCCGGCAATCCGTACAATCCGGCGGTAGCGGAGCACGGCGACACCGATCCGCACAAGTTGCACTTGCTGGAAGGCGCGACAGTGAGACAGGTCGAGATGTTCTACTGGATCTATTTCGCGATGACCGGCATGCACGCGCTCCACATGATCATCGGCGCCGGGTTGCTGACGTATCTGATTATCTTTTCACTCAGGCTACGTTTTGATCCTGAGTATCACAGTCCGGTTGAAGTGATCGGGCTTTACTGGCACTTCGTCGACATCGTGTGGATATTTCTGTTCCCGTTGCTCTATTTGCTCGGGCGCCACCTGGAGCATGGATAATGAGTGAACACATAGTTCCAGTCAGAATCTACGTCACGATCTTTCTGGTGTTGCTGGTCGGCACTGCCCTGACTGTGTGGGCGGCGTTCCAGGATTTTCCATGGCAGCTCAACACGATCGTCGCGATGACGATCGCGATCACCAAGGCGACGTTCGTGGTGCTCTATTTCATGCACGTGCGCTACAGCGCCCGACTGATATGGGTGATTTTGGCCGCCGCGTTGTTTTGGATGGGAATCTTGTTTGCCCTGACGTTCAGTGACTACTGGACGCGCAATTGGATATCGATTGGCTACTGAGACGTTTACTCGCCCGGCTGCAACGTTGTTTCCCGCACCTCGATCAAGCGCTTACACGAAGGGCAGTTCAAGCGAATGGTCGCGTCTGAAGTTTTGATGGGCGCGCCACAATACGGGCAAGCGCCATCAACTACGTTGTGCTGGAAGAGGTCGCGCATCATGAAGACGGGCAACACGAGGCCCGCGATAAGCAGCGGAATGCCGAAGATGAGGCCGATGGTCGCTCCCTGACCGAGAGTCAGGCTGATGACGAGGCCGGCTATGAAAAGCACGAGACCGATACCGACGCTGAAAGAGAAGCTGTAAGCGCTATCAAACGTGCGGCCTGATTTCGCGACATCTGGTCGATTGGCGTCCATCTAAAACCTCCTGAACTGCGTGGGATTGGTCTGGGGAGATCGCTTTCGAGCCCGGTAAATGACTTTTACTCCTGCCTCGGGGCGTTGTCAAATGTTCTGTGTTTTCAGTATTGATTATTGACATGACACCTTTTGAAGACTTTCTTAAACAACATGACGAAGAATCGTGGTCGGCGACACTGACCACGTTGCTCCGTTCGATTCATGAAGTGGATCGCAACGCGACTCAGATCTGGTTCTCGTTTTATCCGCTGTCACTTTTTCAGGCTCTCGAGCAGTCAGATGATCGGGAAACGCTCGAGCAACGTCTGCTGATGCAGGGTAAGTTTTACCTGAAAGACCAGATCGATTCGTCGCATACGTTTCTTTACGGACATCGTTACTGGCCCGAAGTTAAAAATGCCGTGCAGAAACATGCGCGCACGTTTTCCGCCGGTGATAGTCGATCGCTCGCCGATCAAATCTTATCGGTCGCCGGACAGATGAAAGTAGATCAATCGCTCGTGATCGGTATTACAGCAGTCGCTTTCATGACGATCCGGCAGGCGGGTTTGGCGGCGTTCGAGGCAGCGCCGGGACAGATGCTCATCGACAAGAAACACGCGCGCAAGTCGGCCAGCGATGTCTTACGGGAACGCGCAGTTGACGACAGCCAGGGGTTCTTCAGTTTTCTCAAAACAATCGATAAGAAGTGGACCGTCACTTACGACGAGAACGATGACCGTGCTAAGTATCGTTTGAATCACTTGCAGGATCTCGCGTGGGGCGCCGCTGACGATCGTTCACGCAACTGGCGCGAATTGGATCCGCGCCGAATCGAGGGACCGATTCCGGTTGAATGTCGCTCGGCGTCGTGTGGAACGTGTTGGGTTGGCGTGCTGGGCGGCGCCGAGAAACTCTCGGATGTTGCGACGCGTGAAGGCAAAAAGATCAAGGAGTTTGGCTACATCGATACGGCTGAAGCGAAGCCGTTGATTCGTCTTGCATGCCAGGCGCAGGCACAAGGCGCCGTATCAATTGTCATCCCGCCCTGGAACGCGGTCTTCGGCAAATATTTGAAAAAATCCGTCGGTAATCCGTGAAGATCCGCGGCTCACCTCTGCTGTTCGTCTTTGCTGCAGCATTCCTCTGGAGCACGGGCGGGCTGTTTATCAAGTGGAACACACTAACCGGACTGGAGCTCTCGTTTTGCCGGTCGCTATTCGCGATGATCACCGTCGCGATCCTTACGAGGCGTGAAGGGTTCGGGCTCAACAGTATCTCGGCGATCGCATCATTGCTTTATGCCGTTTTACTCGTTCTCTTTGTCCTCTCAACCAAAGCCACGACTGCAGCTAACGCGATCTTTCTGCAATACACCGCACCGGTGTACGTGATGATCTTTGAGCCTCTGATCTACAAAGAGAAGTTTCGCTTGCGTGATCTTGTAACGGTGCTGGTGTGTCTTGGTGGGATGGCATTGTTCTTCGTTGGCCAACTCCGTCCTCAGGACGTCGAAGGAAACGTTATGGCGCTGGCCTCCGGGCTCTGCTTCGCGTTCTATTTTCTGCTGCTGCGTCACCCGCGGGCGCGTGAAGTCAATCGCGCATCCTCTGTGATCTATGGAAATCTACTGGCGGTCATTGCTCTTGCAGTGTGGGGAGTGCCCGCGTTGTTGAACCTAAATGGTCATAACGCTGTCAGTGTTACTTATCTCGGCGTGGTCCAACTCGGAATCTCCTATGTACTTTTCACGAAAGGCATGGCGCGCGGCGTGAGGTCACTGGATGCGGGCATCATTTGTTACATCGAACCCGTTTTGAATCCTGTCTGGGTCTTCCTCGTGCTCGGCGAAAAACCCTCCCGCTGGGCCCTCCTCGGCGGCACCATCATCGTCGCCGCCGTCATCGTTCACATGCTACTGGATGCGCGAGGAAAGATGAGAGCGAGCGACGCCGCCGTCGCAACCGCCCACGACTAATCGCCAAAGACGCTGCTCACCATTATCTCAAGCCCCGGCAATACGACTGATTTGAGATAGTCATCTCTCTCGAACACAATGCTCGCGCCGTATCCATCGCCGGCCAGAGTACGAAGCTCAATAATCCCTGAGACTTCGTCCACGAGCCACAACTCCCTTACGCCGAGTGCCGCATAGGTGTCAGCTTTGGTGTTCCTGTCGTAGATCGCAGAACTTGGTGAGATGATTTCGATCACAAGATCCGCCGTGGACGGGTACTGAGGATACAAGGGATCGGAATAGGCTGGCGTTTCAGCCGCCACGTAAAACAGGTCGGGTTCGAGCCAGCTATTCGGACCTCGAATGATGCCGGCCCGAGGAATATAAAGAGTGCCTTTGTTGGCAGTCTTTATCAGATATGCATTGAGAAGCCGATTCAAACGACTTGCCGAGTTGTTGTGCAAATACCCAGGAGGGGGTGTTATATAGAGGACTCCTGCGATTAGTTCTAGTTTTGAATGGTCTAATGGCTCAGGGAGTTCCCAAAACTCCTCGAGCGTGTATGTCTTAACTAATGGTGATGTGCTTACCATGAGTTAACTCCCAGATGAGGATTATTGGCGCGGATTGTATCACACTTTCTTTGGTCTACGTCATCCACGTTGAGCGGTTGTCGTAGTAAGCAGGTGAGCGGTCGGGGTAACGTTTTTTGTATTGATGAAAGCGCTTGAGGAGTTTTTCGTAGCGCTTGTTGGAGGAGCGGATTGGGGTGTGGGGCATTTCGCGGAGGTGGTTTTCGATCTTTGTCATCTTGCGCGGTGAGAAGCGCCAGTCGTAATCACCTAAGTCGTAAAGATTGGTGAGGCCATAGCCTTTGAGACGACCGGTGAAATCAACGAACGGATCGAAATAACTCAACGCGAGCGCTCTAAGAGATCGATAGACGGGTTTCCGACCATGCAGCCCGCGGTCGCGTGAACGCGCAACCGCTCCCCAGTTTCCGTTTTCCTTGAACACAAAGATCACGTGGTCCAACAGATCCTGCGACTCCAAATCCAGCAGTAACGGCGGGTAGCCATGCTGCTCGAGTATCGCCGCCGCACTAACCGCAGCTTCCAGACAATGCGCCTGCTCAAATCTGACGACCTCACGAAACGAGCGAATCGTGCTGCCGTTCTTCTCCCAGTTGTACGGGAGCGAACTGAAGAAGCGTTGTACTCTAAGAGGGGTGTTGAGTCGCTGAATGAGCTTCCACTCGGCAGTTGTGAAGGATTTTGCGTCAGGAATCATGCGTAAATCGTTGACTTTGTTCGTCCAGGCGACAAAAGCTCGAAGCACCACTTGCCTGAATCAACCGCAAATGTCAGACTTACAGTCCGCTTAGAACCGTGCGGCATCTCAAAAAGAATTGAGTTTAGCGTAAATACTTTTTATTTCCGTCGAAATTATCCAGCAATGAACCAGCAGGCTACAGCTTCCCAAAAAACTCGCGCAGAACAAGAAACTGAAAATGAGGCAAACCGCCTCCGAGAGCAAGTGGACGCCGCACTCGCGGCCGTCATCTCTCGTTCACCTGACGAGGTCGAGTCGTTACAAACCGCAGCCGATCGCATCGAGCGGGCCGCGCGTGACCTGGCCGACGCTGTGCGTGAACTCGCACGACAGCGCAAGAGCCCGGAACTCTTGTAAGCAACATTGACCTCAGCCTAACGCTTTATGGACCTTCTTTGTCTTTGAATGGAGACCGCTTAATGGCATCGATTCGCACCGCCAGCATTACCGAACATCTGGGTCGAAAAAATACTTCGTACGAATTGGACAACTACGGCATCAAGGATGCCGCTCGCGTTTACTGGAATCTCAACACGCCGGAGCTTTACGAAGAGATCGCGCGCCGCAATGAAGGCGTGTATTCAAATCACGGCGCGATCATCGTCGACACAGGTGAGCACACGGGCCGCGCCGCGAAAGACAAAGCGATTGTGCGCGAGCCGGGCAGCGCAGACAAAGTTTTCTGGGGAGATGTAAACAAAGACTTCCCGCAGGAGAAGTTCAACGCACTGAAAGAGCGCATGATGGCCCACGCGAAAGGCCGCGAGCTCTTCGTGCAGGACACGTTTGTCGGCGCCGATCCGAATTATCGCCTGCCGGTGCGAGTCATAAATGAGCTGGCGTGGCATTCGCTGTTCGCGCGCACGATGTTCATCAGTGAGAACAATGCGACTGAGCCAAGCAAGCCGGAATTCACGATCATCAACTTTCCGAGTTTCCAGGCCGACCCGCAACGCGACGGCACTCGCTCGCCAACGTTCATCCTAATGGACTTCAGCCAGCGTCTGGTCCTGATCGGTGGAACGTCTTACGCCGGCGAAACGAAGAAGAGCGCGTTCACAATCATGAACTACCTGCTGCCGCAGCGCGACGTGATGAGCATGCATTGCTCGGCGAACGTCGGTGCTGAAGGAGACGTCGCGATCTTTTTTGGTCTTTCAGGGACCGGCAAAACAACTCTTTCTGCAGATCCGGAGCGTCGCTTGATCGGCGACGACGAACACGGCTGGTCCGACGATGGCGTGTTCAATATAGAAGGCGGCTGCTATGCGAAAGTGATCAAGTTGTCAGCAGAGGCAGAGCCCGACATCTATCGCACGACGAAGATGTTTGGGACGATCCTCGAAAACGTTGTTTACGATCCGGCGTCGCGCCAGATCGATCTCGACGATGCGCGCAAAACTGAAAACACGCGCGCGTCGTACCCGCTGACGAGCATCAGCAACATCGTTCCCGAAGGACGCGCCGGACATCCGCGCAACATCATCATGTTGACGGCTGATGCGTTTGGTGTGTTGCCGCCAGTCGCGCGCTTGTCACCCGAGCAGGCGATGTATCACTTCCTTTCCGGTTACACGGCGAAAGTTGCGGGCACGGAGAGAGGCATCACGGAGCCGCAAGCGACTTTCTCGACGTGCTTCGGCGCGCCGTTCATGGTGCTGCATCCGGGCGTTTATGCCGACCTACTCGGCAAGCACATGGCCCAACACAATGCCGCGTGCTGGCTGGTCAATACCGGTTGGAGCGGTGGTCCATACGGGGTCGGGCAGCGCATGAAGATTAAGTACACGCGCGCGATGATTCGCGCGATACTCAACGGATCCCTCGCGCAAACCGAGACGACACCCGATTCGATCTTCGGCGTGAATGTTCCGGTGTCATGTCCTGACGTTCCGAGTGAGGTGCTGCAACCGCGCAACACGTGGGAAGACAAAGAAGCCTACGATCGCCAGGCCGCCGACCTCGCACGGAGATTCAACGAGAATTTCAAGAAGTATGAGGCGGGCGTCTCGGAGGCGGTGAGGGCCGTCGCTCCAAAGGCATAAACTTAGACACGATTTACAAGATTGAGCAAGATTAACATGTCAATCCTGAAATATCTTGTAAATCCTGTCTTAACCTGGCGGCCAGTTCAGCGGGCGTCCGGCCAAAACGTGAACGTGCAAGTGAAAGACTGACTGCCCTGCACCAGCGCCAGTATTAATCACGCTTCGGTATCCTGATTCCCCATGCCCTGAATCATTCGCGACACGCGCGCCCACACGCAGCAAGTGTCCGAGCAGTCCTTCATCCTTCTGCGAAGCATCATCAAGCGATTCGATATGATCGCGCGGAATCACGAGCACGTGCATCGGCGCCTGCGGGTTGATATCGCGAATCACGACGCAAAAATCATCCTGGTGTACGAACTCAGCCGGAATTTTCCCTTCAACAATCTTGCAAAACAAGCAGTTCTCTTCAGACATTGTGTTCCCTTCTTGATTTAAACTGTCTCAACCAACTGCGCCGTTCCGACCGGCGCGATGATTCGTTCGATCTCGGCGCCGAGCGCGCGCAGCTTCGCTTCAATCTTCTCGTAACCACGATCGATGTGGTAAACGCGATCGATCAGCGTTTCACCGTTTGCGATCAAACCCGCCAGCACGAGTGATGCAGACGCGCGCAGGTCCGACGCGATCACACGCGCTCCATTCAATGTCGTTGGACCAGTAACGATCGCCGAACGCCCGTCGATGTGAATCTGCGCGCCCATGCGCTGCAGCTCCGAAGCGTGCATGAAGCGGTTCTCGAAAACAGTCTCAACAATCTCCGATCTTCCCTGCGCCTGCGTCATCAGGACCATGTACTGCGCCTGCATGTCAGTCGGAAATTCAGGATAAGGCGCAGTCGTGACGTCAACGGCTTTGAGCCCGTCAGGACACGAGACTTCCACTGTCGTTGGATTGAGTACTTTAATGACGACGCCGGCGTTTCGCAGTTGTGAGATCACGCTTTCGAGATGATCGGGACGGCAGTCTTTGATCTCAAGCTTCCCCTTCGTGAGCGCGGCCGCGACGATGAATGTTCCCGTCTCGATTCGATCGGGAATGATCGTGTGTTCCGCGCCTCCGAGTGATGCGACGCCCTCAATCTGGATCGTTTCCGTTCCGGCACCGTTAACGCGCGCGCCCATCTTGTTCAGCAGATCGGCGAGATCGACGATTTCCGGTTCGCAAGCAGCGTTGTGAATCGTCGTCGTTCCGCGCGCGAGCGTTGCCGCCATCATCAGGTTTTCAGTTCCCGTGACCGTGACTTTGTTGAAATGAATGTCGGCCGCGCGCAAGCGTCCATCAGACGGCGCACGCGCCACAACGTTCCCGGCTTCGAGTTTTACTTCCGCGCCAAACGCTTCGAATCCCGCCAGGTGCAAATCGATTGGCCGCGTTCCGATCGCACAACCGCCCGGTAAAGAGACTTTCGCTTTACCGAAGCGTGCGAGCAGTGGTCCAAGCGCAAGGACCGACGCTCGCATCGTTTTCACGAGCTCGTACGGTGCTTCGAAGAGCTCGACGTGCGCGGCGGTGATCTTGTGCGTTCTCAGCTCGGGAGTCAGCACTGTCGCGCCGATATCTTCAAGCAGGCGACGCTGCGTGATGATGTCGCGAACGTACGGAATGTTATGGAGTGTAACGGTGTCGGGCGTGAGCAGCGCCGCCGCCATGCAGGGCAAAGCTGAGTTTTTGGCGCCACTGATGGAGACTCTGCCGTGAAGTGGGCGGCCACCTGAGATACGAAACTTGTCCACGATGCGGGACAGAGTAAAGGAAGCCGCAAAGAAGCGCAAAGAGTTTTTAGCCACAAAAAGGCACAAAAGTCACAAAATAGAATTTCTTCAGGCGAGAAGCACTAATTTTTTATCATTTGTGCTTTTTGTGCCTTTTTGTGGCTAAACTGCTTGTGCCTTTTTGCGGCCTCACCGCCCTCTTGTTCGGTAAACCCTATTCGTTGTTGTTGCGCTTCTTGAGGTGAACACCGCCGTTCGTCGTCATAGCTCGAACTGTCGCCCCACCTGAGCCGAGGTTGAGTGCGAGTTGCTTCGTGACTTGACCCTGGACAGTCACCGGGAATTCGGTATTTACACTGCCGTTGACTGTCCCTGTTTCAACGTGCGCCGAGTAATTCTCCGGCACTGACATGATCACGCCGCCATTGGTCGTGCTGACGTCCATCGATTCGCCGTCCCAGCGATCGCCAGCGAGTTCGATCACCAAACCGCCATTCGTCGTCGAGCCTCGCACTGCTCCACCCACGCGCTTCAAAACCACGCCACCATTCAACGCGGTGAAATCGATCTTGCCGTTGACATCCGCGATCGCGATGCCGCCGTTATGAGTTTCGAGCGAAAGGTCCGCACGACGCGGAACAAAGACTTCATAACTCACGTCCCAGTGATAATCGCGCCGATTCTCCGGCCCGGTCGCATGAACCTTCGCGCCACTTGTTTCGATTCGCACCTGTTTCCCCAGCGCTTCGGCTTCAGCGGCTGTCGGTGCGCCGGCCTGTACGCGCGCTCGCACCAAAACCTGGTTCTGGTCCCAACCTTTTACGGAAATGCCTCCGTTTTGCCTGCCGTCGATCGCGATCGCGCCGCTCGGCGCCAGTGTTTGCTCTCTGATTTCGCAATTGCTGACGAGCCGGTCGTTGTAATAGTTGTTTTCACGACAAGTCAGCGAGCGATCTTTGTCTCTTTGCGCATACGCAGCGACGCCCGTAAACGTCACTAACGCAGCAATCAGCACACTTCGGCCTACAAACCTGTACATAACATCGGTCTCCTTAATGTCTGGGGTTGTGAATGTCGCGCTTTTCGCGGCTCTGAACCCTAAACACCGCGCGTCCGAAAGATGTGGCAGGATTTTAGCGCTTTCGTAAAACGACGATGCGCGGGATGCATTGCAAATCCGGTCGGACTTCGAGCAAAGACCACACAGATTCGTCTATGAGATTTCTGACCTTCGCGCCCTGATCGAATCCGATCTCCATCAGCAGATACCCGTTTGACTTCAGGAAAGCTGGGGCATCAGTTAGCAATCGACGAATGACGCTCAGGCCGTCGGCACCGGGTGACAATGCTACGAGTGGCTCGTGATCGCGGACTTCGCGCTGCAATCCCGCCAGCGCCGACTCTGACACGTACGGCGGATTCGAGACGATGAGATCAAACCGATGTTCACTCCGATCGAGAGCGTCAAAACAATCAGACACGACAAACACGGCTCGATCTGCAACCGATTGCTTTGCCGCGTTGAACTTCGCGATCTCGAGTGCTGCCACAGACTTGTCAACTGCTACTGCACGAGCGCCAGCCCTCTCACACAACAGCGTCACCGCAATACAACCCGATCCCGTTCCGACGTCGCAAATAAACTCACCATCACTGACTTCAAGCGCAGCCTCGACGAGTAATTCTGTTTCCGGCCGCGGAATCAAAACGTCAGGCGTGACACGAAACTCGCGCCCGTAAAAATCCTGCACGCCAGTGATGTACTGCAACGGCTCTCCCGCTGCGCGTCGCTCCACAAATTCGCGCAACTGGTCCACAGAATCGTCGTCAACCGGATCTTCAGCATGACTGATCAGAAACGTGCGGTCTTTACCGAGCACGAACGAAAGCAGCGAACCCGCATCGCGACGCGCCTCAGGCACACCATTGTTTTCGAGAATCCGCGACACCTCTTGCAGCGCTTCAGCAATGGAGTAATTGTTAGCCACAGATTCGGAATTAAATCCTGATTCACCCTTTCTATTCAACATAAGAACGAGTCTCGTTCCTCCCGTGGCGCAGGAACCCTCGAAGCTGCCAAGCTTCGAGGGTTCTCGCGTAAATGGGCCGGAGTTTAACAACGTTTGGCGAGCGAGGTTGCCCGTGGATAAGCTTTCGAAAAGCTGTCTTCTTTTTACTCTCAATTGGCTCGACGCGCAGTTAACCATTCTCTGGGTTCGCCTCGGCGTCGCAACCGAAGGCAATGCTCTCATGGCCCGTGTCCTTGAACACGGCGACTGGGCTTTTCTCAGCGCAAAACTCGCCATCGGCGCCTTCGCCGCTTACGTTCTTTATCGCTGTGCCCACCTGCCAATCGCGAAGCGTGGTCTAAATTTCGTGCTCGGAATATACGTTATACTCATGCTCGTACACGTTGCGACCGGCTGTGTGGCCCTGGGCTGGCAAACGCCCATCGTCGTCGTTGATTACGTCGGAAGCTTGCCCAACGCCTTCCTGTCGCTCTTCGCCTAAGCGATTTGAAACTCGCCGCCGGCGTTCTACGTTGATACAATCTGCTCGCAACGGCGCCCGTTCTGAGAGCATCCTAAAAGCTATGTTAGCCACCTCTTGCCCAATTTTAGAAATTTAGAGAGGCACGATTTTTATGTACAAAGTTTCCGCACGCCAGATCTTATTGATTGCTCTTATCTCAGGGATTTTTGCGGCCGGAGCAGTTGTGATTTTAGACCGCATTAACAATCGCTTTCAGCCGTCGCAGGCGGCGTTCACCGAAACACCGCCGCCAGGTATCAGCGATCCGGCGACGTCGACCGACGAACAGAACAATATCGAGGTTTACCGCACACTCAGCCCCGGCGTCGTCTTCATTCACTCAACGTCATACGCGCGCGACTTCTTCGGCTTCGTTGAGCCGCAGGAAGGCTCCGGTTCGGGATCGATTTTGGACCAGCAGGGAAATATCCTGACGAACTATCACGTGATTGAGGGCGCGCAAAAACTCTCAGTCAGCATGGGCGGAAAGAAAGACTATTCGGCCGTAGTCGTTGGCGGTGATCCTGACACCGACCTCGCCGTGATTCGCCTGACTGAGAAACCGGCGGGCCAACTTACGGTGGTGCCGTTGGGCGATTCGGACCGGCTGGTCGTCGGTCAGAAAGTACTCGCGATTGGAAACCCGTTTGGTTTGGATCGCACGCTGACGACCGGCGTCATCAGCGGACTACAACGACCACTCCGCGCGCGCAACAATCGACTGATCGAAGGCGCGATTCAAACAGACGCGTCGATCAATCCCGGTAACTCCGGTGGACCACTGCTCGACTCGCACGGTCGCATGATCGGCATCAACTCTCAGATTCTTTCTCCGTCCGGCAGTTCGGCCGGTGTCGGATTTGCTGTGCCGGTAAGTATTGCCAAGCGTGTTGTGCCGCAGTTGCTGCAAAACGGTCGTGTGCGGCGTCCGAAGCTTGGTATCAGCACACGCGATATTACGTCGCTGCGTAATCAGATCGACTTGCCTGTCGATGACGGTGTGTTGATTTACCAGGTCGCGCGCGGTGGCGGTGCAGCCACGGCCGGCTTGCGGGGCGTTCAGCAAACCGAGATGGGCGACGTCGAGCTGGGCGACATCATCGTCGGCATCAACAACGACAAGGTGACGAATTCAGACGATCTCTTCCGAGTACTCGATAAGCATCAGATCGGCGATACGGTTCAGGTGCAAATCTGGCGCGATGGCAGGCGGATGTCCGTGCCGGTGCGTTTGATGGAATCTCCTGAATCAAGGCGCTGATCGAGTGTAATATGCGGCTCTATGCACCAGACGGCCCACTTCTTCAATTTGGGTTATGGCTGGCTCTGTAAACATTGCAGCGCGGAGGCCGCAGAGCGCAAACACCACGGTCATCATCACGGCGCTCAACATCCGCAAGGCCCCGCATTGGCGAAGTGGGTTGACGAAGAACACTGGCGGGGGCTCGTATGCCCCCGCTGCGGGATCTCAGAAAGACTTGCTTAGCCGCGGATGAACGCGGATCAGCATTCATCCGCGTGAATCCGCGTTAAATTCTTCCTCGTAATCGCGCAAGCTTCTTGTAATCACATCCTGTGCTTCGGTGCGATCGTAAACATCGACGATCTCAACCTTCTTCTCTTTATCACTCGGAAGCTGCTTGTAACTCAGGAAGTAGTGCTTCAGACGATCGATTAATCCCTGCGGCACGTCGCGGATCTCAGAGATTTTTCCATAAGCCAGGTCCGCTTCCAGCACGGCGATGATCTTGTCGTCGGCTTCATTACCGTCGATCATTCTCAATCCGCCGATCGGCCGCGCGTGCAGAAAAAAGCTGCCATGCGCAAATGACTTCTCTGACAGAACGCAGATGTCCATCGGATCCTTGTCGCCTTCGATCCCCGTGCGGCCGGTGCGCGTCGCACACAGCTCTGCCACCTCGCGACCACAGTATGTTTGCGGTATGAAACCGTATAGGGTTGGCGACATCGATGAGAAACGCTGCGGACGATCGACTCGCAAGTGTCCCGACCACTTATCCAGCTCATATTTAACTGCGTCCGTCGGAACGATCTCGATATAGGCGTTGACGAGTTCGGGCGTTCGCGGCCCCGGCGTTACGCCGTGCCATGGATGCGCCTGGAAGAGTTGTTTGTTCATCTCGACACGATGATAAAATGGCGCACGTCCTAAACGAAAGCGGGGTAATGGCTGCTACTGCTGAAATTATCACCAAGCCGGTTGCGAGCACGATATCTTTGCGCTGGATTATCAGTGCGCGCGACGACACGATCTGGTTTATCGGCTCGGTCGTTTCGAGTTATGTGCTGCTGATTCTTTACGTGAGTGGGCTCGTTCCTCTCGTTCCGATGGTCGCGGCATGGGCCATCCTGATCGACGCGCCACACGTTTTCGGAACCTTTTCGCGCACGTATTTCGATCGCACTGAAAGAAAGAATCGCGCGCGGCTGCTCTGGGGTTCGCTGCTGTTTTTCGTAATTGGGCCAGTGTTTGTGCTGGCCGGCGCCGGGTTTGTCTTTTTCTTCGTGGCGGCGTTGTGGGCCTACTATCACCTCGTCAAACAGCACTACGGATTCATGGTGCTTTACAAGAAGAAGAATGGCGATCTCGCGCGTGTCGATAACGTTCTCGATCGCGGCTTGTTGCTGTTTGCGTTTAACTATCCATTCGTTGAGTTTATCGCGCGCGATCCTGAGGCGATGATGCGTGTGCCGGCGTTGCTGCGTGGCGGTGTGAATGGTTTTTCGAAGCTGTTACTTGCGGGGACGATACTGTTCTTCGTTGTTTGGATTGGACGGCAGGTGCAGCGAGCGATTGTGGGCGAGCCATTGAATGTGCCGAAGTATCTGCTGTTAGCGGCGGCGATTCCGATGCACTGGATCGTGTTGCTGACGCCGATGCCACACAAGCCGATCGCGATCGTTGCGATACTCACGATCTATCACAATTTTCAGTATCACCGTTTGATCTGGTTTCACAATCAGAAATACAAATCGCGTGAGAAATATGGAGCAGCGGAGTTGATCAGCAGGCGAGTGCCGTTCTACATCGCGTTCGGAATCGTCTTTGGGATCATCTACCAGGGCCCGCGGCAGCTACTCGGGTATCTCGGCCCGTCTTTAGCAACACACGTTGGGATCTCGTTTCTTTGGGGCTACGCGTTTACTCATTACTATTTGGATTCGAAGATTTGGAGAGTGAGAAGAGATCCGTCGGTGGGTAAAGCGCTGAATATGTAGATAGTTGTTAGACAGGATTTACAAGATCTTTCAGGATTAACATGAAAATCCTGAACATCTTGTAAATCCTGTCTAACTAGTCTTCCCCGTGCTCATCCCCATTGAAATGCAGCACAGTTGATTCGTCGTCGATCACGGTCTCGAGGTGAACGGGGCGGCCCCAGAGCGTGTAGACGTGTTCGAGGGCTTTGCGGGCGTAGCGCATGTCGAGCTCCGTGCCCTCGTAGTTGTGCTTCATGAAGAGCTCGCGGTTGCCGTTGTAGTCTCCATCCTCGACCTGCAAATACGGAAAACCGAAATTCGTCATGTTTGAAACAAGCTGATCGCGCACCTTCTCCCAGCGCTTCTCCGTAATCGTCCACTCCTCTTCCTCAACCAGCTCAAACACAAACAAATCTAGCTCTTCGCACAGCTCTTCAGTCAGATAATTACGCAAGAACGAGACATCGTTATCAAGCTCGCGCACTTCGAAGATCTTCTCGCGCCCTTCATTCCCTTTTCGACCAAACTTCTCACGCTCTTCTTTCGACGGCTCGTTCCAGCGGCGTTCGATGTCTTCATAGATCTTGAAGCCGAGGTAGTACGGGTTGAGTTGGCCCTTCTGCGGCGAGACGACACCGGAATGAAGATTCGCAAACTCGATGTGATCGTTGTCGCTGAGATCGAGTTCACGCATGATGCGCGCATGCCAGATGCTGGCCCAGCCTTCATTCATGATCTTCGTTTGCATCTGCGGCACGAAGTACTCCATCTCCTCGTGCACCATCGCGATCGCATCGCGTTGCCACGGCGCCAAAGACGGTGAGTTTTTCATGAGGTAATAGAGCAGATCCTTTTCAGGCAAACGCTCACGAGGCTTATCGTCGTCAGTAGTCTCAGGTGATTTAACTGGCTGCGCGCTCTTGTCGAGTAACCAGAGATCGTCGTATGGTCCATCTTTGACGCGATGCTCGGCGCGTCGCTTTTCTTCAGCAACCGGGATCTCGCGTTTGATAAAGAAGTACGGATCGATGTGCTCTTCGATCGCTAGCACCGCGTCGAGGAACCGCTCGACGGTCTTGCGGCCGTGCTTGAACTCATACTCCATCATTCGCTGTGCGTGCGTCGAGACACTCTCGACCATGCGGCGATTCGTTTTTGAGAAGTAAGAATTGTTTTTGAAGAAATCGACGTGACCGAGCACGTGCGCGATCACCATCTTGTTCTGAATCGGACTGTTCGTCTCGAGGAGAAAACCGTAAGCCGGGTTCGTGTTGATAACGACTTCGTAGATCTTCGAGAGTCCGAAGTCGTACATCGTCTTCATGCGATGATAGGTCTTGCCAAACGTCCAGTGCGAATACCGGCCCGGCAATGCATATGAGCCAACCTCGTACATCACGGTGGCGGGCACGATCTCGAAATTTGTCGGATACGGATCAAGCCCAAATCCACGAGCGACCTCCCAGATCTGCTCGACCGCGTTCTCTAGATCTTTAATTTCCTTGTCTTCCATAAAACCATCACGCGGGCGTCTCGACGTTTCTCCGGCCGAAGAACTGTTTCAACGCCGGATACACGTCTTCCTTATCGTCGATCCGCACACCAACAAAACGGTCCTTGTGCTGTAGTCGATCGCTGAAGATCGACAGCAACGCGCCCGAAGAACGCCTGTAACTCGACGATCCTTCTTCACCAATCTCGCCATATCCAAACAGATTGCACGTCGCGATCAGCTCGTCGGCAAGCCGCACTGCTTCTTCGTTATCGGAGTAGTAGTTGTCGCCGTCAGAGAAGTGAAACGGGTAGATATTCCAATCGGACGGACGATAGCGCTGTTTGATGATGTCGAGCGCGAGTTGGTAGGCGGAAGAAACGACCGTGCCGCCGGACTCTCCCTGTGTAAAGAACTGTTCTTCTGTCACTTCTTTCGCTTCCGTGTGGTGCGAGATGAAAACGATCTCGACGTTGTCGTACTTCGTTCTCAGGAACCGAACCATCCAGAAGTAAAAACTGCGCGCGATATATTTTTTAAACTCGCCCATCGAGCCCGAAACATCGATCATCGCGATGACGACGGCGTTCGACTCGTAGCGCATCACTTCTTCCCACGTCTTAAACCTCAGATCCTCTTTCTTGATGTCACCGAAGCGCGCTTTGCCTTCACGCGCATTGCGACGAATGTTTTCGAGGATCATGCGGCGCTTGTCGAGGTTAGCGATCACGCCGGTGCGGCGAATCTCGTTGAACTGCGTCTTGCGCGACTGCACCGCCTTCTTCGCTTTCTCTTCGAGATACGGCAGATGAAGATCTTCGAAGATCAGCGCGGCAAGCTCGTCGATGTTGACTTCCGCTTCGTAGTAATCCGCACCGGCGTCCTGCCCGGCCTGGCCTGTGCCCTGACCGCTGCCCGGTCGACTCTCGCGTCCAATCACGTCGCCGACGCGCGTCTTCCCGTCGCCCTGGCCCACGTGTTTGCCTTTTTGATAATTGAAGCGAAACTTGTATTCATCGAGCGCTTTGATGGGAACTTTGACGGTGCGCTTGCCGTCGGAAAGGATGATGGCTTCGTTCGAGACGATCGAGCCGAGATTTTTGCGGATGGCTTCCTTTACACGATCCTTGTGGCGCTCCTGATCGATGATGCCTTTGCGTTGTAGCGACCAGTCGTTGCGTTGGATAGACATAAAACCTCCATCCACAGATTACACGGATTTGCCTTTAACAAAATCAGTCACGACATTCGTAAAGGCTTCCGGATATTCCTCGTGTGGCAAGTGCCCGCATTTCAAAAACACGATCAAACGCGAACCAAAAATCTCCGCGTGGAGACGCTCGCCGTCAGTAAGTGGAATCTCGCGATCGTTTTCGCCCCAGAGCAGGAGAGTGGGTTGCGTAATTAGATGCGCGTCTCTGGAGATGCGTTCAGCATCCCAGCGGCGCACGGTGTTGATGATCGCGCGGTGCGTTCGGGCGGCACGCAAAGGCAGATGGCGTGCATCGACGCGCCGTTCATCCATCACCCATGCGTGTCGATCGTAAACGCGCTTCATACGCCGGCGCAGCAAGCGACGCGAGCTGATCAAGAGTGGCGACACAATGTCGCCCAACACGGGCGAGCCAAAGAAACGCATCAACATAAATTCGCGGGGCCGGTTATTGTTCACCGCGCCGACGAGTATCAACTTTTCAACTCGATCCGGATAATCGAGGGCGCAAGTCGCAGCAACTGCACCGCCGTACGAGCTGCCGATAAAAATCGCGCGCGGGATTCCGAGAGCATCGAGCAAGCGCGTTAACAGTTTCGCTTGTCCTGCGATCGTATATTCGCCGTTCTTTGGCTTCGCGGAATAACCGTAACCAAGCATATCGAGCGCGATCACGCGATAGCCCGCTTCAGCTAATCGCAAAAAGACTTTGCTCCACACGAGCGTCGACGAGGCGAACCCGTGAATCAAAAAGAGCGCAGGCGCATGCCGGTCGCCTGCTTCCTGGTAATGAACGCGGATGCCGTCGACGTCGATGAAACACGAATGCTCGGAATGAAAAATGACTTCGCGGCACTTGTCCCAGTCAGCATCACGCGGCCGTGTCAAAAGCTTGCCTGCAATAGCAACTGTCGCCGCACCCGCGATCAAGTAACGTTTTTTCATAATATTTTAGCCGCAGATTTACGCGGGTAAACGCAGATCTGATCCGCGTTTATCTGCGTTCATCTGCGGCTAAAACCTTCCTACCGAGATAAGAGCGTTCCTACATACGTCAACAACTCGTTCGCACAAACCGGACAATATTCGTGTTCCTTCACGAGCCGATCGATAACTTCGTTGATCCTTCGCAATTGATCCGGATCGGGCGTCTTCGTTGACGTTGTGATCTTCACCACGTCTTTCAAGTCGGCGAAGATCTTCTTCTCAATCGCTTCTTTCAGACGCTCGTGCGAGTTGTACTCAAACGGCTTGCCCTTGCGAGCGTGCGACGAGATACGGATCAGGATCTCCTGCCGGAAAGTGTTCTTCGCGTTTTCCGAGATCCCGATCTGCTCCTCGATCGAGCGCATCAACTGCTCGTCCGGCTCCATCTCTTCTTCAGTGATCGGATCCTTGATTCGCTCCTTGTTGCAGAACGCTTCAACGTTATCGAGATAGTTGTTGCACATCGTACGCGCCATCTCTTCAAACGAGTAAACAAACGCGCGCTGCACTTCGATCTTCGCAAGCTCGTCGTATTCCTTGCGTGCCTGCGAGATGTGATTCAAATATCTTTCACGCTGCTCGCCGCTGATCCCGGTGTGTTGTTCGAAGCCGTCTTTGATCGCTCGCAGCGCGTCAATCGGATTGATACACGTGACCCCGTCCCGCACAAGCGCGCTTGAAAGTCGATTGATAATGTAACGCGGCGAGATGCCATCCATGCCTTCGCGAATCGTCTCTTCCTTGAGCTCGCGCACGTCTTTCGACTTGTAACCTTCGACGTCCTCGCCGTCGTAAAGCTTCATCTTCTTGACGATGTCGACGTTCTGGCGCTTCGGCTCTTCGAGACGCGTCATCACCGCAAACATCGCTGCGACTCTCAACGTGTGCGGCGCGAGGTGAACGTTGCGCAGCGCTTCCGACTGGTGCAAAAGCTTGTCGTAAATCCGCTCTTCCTGCGAGACGCGCAGGTTGTACGGCACCTTCACGAGGATGATGCGATCCTGCAACGCTTCAGATTTGCGATTGCCGGCAAACGCGATGTACTCGTTCTCGTTCGTGTGCGAAAGGATCACTTCGTCAGCGTAGATCATCGCGAAGCGTCCGGTCTTGATGCTTTGTTCCTGCGAGAGCGTCAGCAGGCTGTAGAGAAACTTCTCGTCAACCTTCAGCATCTCGACGAATTCCATCAAGCCGCGATTGGCAATATTCAACTCACCGTCGAAACGATAAGCACGCGGATCCGACTCGACACCAACATCGCCGATCGTCGAGAGATCGATCGATCCCGTTAGCTCGGTGATGTCCTGCGACTTCGGATCGCTCGGCGAGAAAGTGCCGATACCGACGCGCTCCTTTTCAGAGAACCCGACGCGATGCACTTTCACATCCTCATGTCGCCCGCCATAAGTGTGCTCCAACGCATAGCGACACTGCGGACACAGATCACCTTCAATGTAAATGCCGTAATGTTTCTCGACTTCAGCACGTAGTTGATGCGGGATGAGATGAAGCGGCTCCTCGTGCATCGGACAGTCTTTGATCGCGTAAACGGCGCCGGCATCAGTCCTGGTCCAATCTTCAAGGCCGCGCTTGAGCATGTTGACGATCGTCGACTTGCCTCCGCCTACCGGGCCCATGAGCAACAGGATGCGCTTGCGCACTTCAAGACGCTGCGCCGCCGATTTGAAATACTCGACAATCCTGGCGATGGGTTCTTCGATGCCAAAGAGCTCGCTGGCAAAGAATTTGTAGGAGAGAACTTCGTGCTGAGTACCTTCGTTCTGCCGGTCGATACCCACGGCATGAACCATGTCGTTAATGCGAGCGTGTGAAAGCTGGGCGACGCGCGGATTCTGGGCGACTAACTCAAAGTAGTCACGAAAAGTCCCTTCCCAGCGCAGCGCTTCGTGCTCACGGCGCAGATCTTCCAAACGTTCGCTGATGTTGAATTGTTTTTTGCCATCCTGCTCTTGCATAGCCTTTGAAACCTCTTCGGCCTTCGCGCATTGGACAGCGTGTGGGGAGAGGCCACGCTATTTACATACACCGCAACATTCGTCGGGGAAACTGCGGTTTGATTTGATTGTGCTTCGTGATACGCCTCACGCGCGCGTAAAGCGTGAGCTGCGTCCTCGAGGCATCACTTCTTCTCAATGATCGATTTCAAACGGAAGTCCGGTGGGAACGGGAAGCGAACGGCACGCGCGCTTCCTAGGGTGTGAAGTATAGCACAGGGGTCAATGATTATTTTGCAAACTCAATTTTCCCCGCCTAATACCACCTGAGGATGCACACTTCGCGCACTCGCATCATACCGACCAATGGCAATCAAATCCTCACCGGCGTCGTATATCCTCACGTTCTCTCCGTCGGCCCAATCCCGTTCAAGCGCTTTCAACTCTCTTCCATGGTTGGCCCGCCGAACGTCTTCGCCGCTTAGATGCAGAGAAGGCAGCCATGAGAGCGCCGTGCCCGGCGGCAGTAGGACTTCCCCGATCGACTCTTCGCCAAAATGGATCTTTAACTCATCGAGCGTGATCGCCTGATCGACGCGCAGGTCGCCAACGCGCGTCCGTCGTAGCTCGGCTAAATGAGCGCCAACGTACAAACGTTTGCCGAAATCTTCCGCAAGCGTTCTGACATAAGTGCCTGACGAACACGACACCCGCGCGTGAAGGTCGAAGGTGCCATCGAGGTTGTCCTTGATGAGTTGACCTTCAGGTCTGATTGCCGCGAACTCGTGGATGCAAACGCGTACCGGCTTTCGTTCCACGGTCTCCCCGCGACGCGCAAGTTCGTAGAGTTTCCTGCCTTCAATTTTCTTCGCCGAATACATCGGTGGTACCTGGTCTATGTTTCCGCGCAGACTTTGTAACGCTGATTCGATCTCTGGTTCTGTCCAGTTGCGTACTTCTGATAGACCAGGAATCGGCTTGCCGGTGCGGTCGCCGGTGTCGGTTGAGTATCCGAGACGAATGATCGCTTCGTATTCTTTATCAACTCCGGTCATGAACCGCGAGAGACGTGTCGCCTTGCCGAGTAAGATGACGAGCACGCCGGTGGCAAACGGATCTAACGTTCCGGTGTGGCCGATCCGACGCTCGTGAAGAATGCGACGCGTTTGTGCGACCACGTCGTGAGAAGTCATACCCGCAGGCTTGTCGATTACTAATACGCCATCCATGGAAGACATTTTAGATCAGCGACCAATCCGCGTTAATCTGTGTTCAATTATCGTGACTGATTTGAGACGTAAAACATTTGAGCGCGCCATAAAATTGCTCGCGGCAAAGCCTCGTTCTGTCGCTGAGTTGCGCGAGCGTTTGCTCCGTGGCAAGAACACGAACGAAGAAGTGGTGGAAACGGTGATCGCGCGTTTGCGTGAGTATGGCTATCTCAATGACGAGCGCTTCGCGTTCAGTTATGCGTCTTACAAGGTGAAGCAGAAGCCGGTAGGACGCAGACGTTTGGAACGCGATCTCAAGTTCAAAAAGGTCGACAGCGGCGTTGCCAATGAAGCGCTCGAGATGGTCTTTGCCGAGACGCCTGAGGAACAGTTGATCGACCAGGCGATAGCAAAACGCCTGCGTATCCGCGGCAAGCCGAAGAACCGTATGCAAGCGAAGAGCCTG
>DATFDT010000287.1:0-12189 GCA_035251975.1 Pyrinomonadaceae bacterium
GCAATAGTTTCCATTATGGCGGAGAGCTTGTCATAGACCTCCAATCGGCGTCGGATTCGAGCGCGCGGCTGGGTCATATGTTAGCGTCAGGGGATACCCAACGGATCTCGCGCGCGATTGGGCATCTCCGCGAGCATTGCGATGAGCCGCTAAAGATCGATGATATCGCTCGCCGATTCGGAATGAGCGTGTCTGGTTTCCCTCATCACTTCAAGTCGGTTACCGCGATGAGTCCATTGCAATTTCAAAAACAAATACGATTACAGGAAGCACGTCGCCTGATGCTCGGCGACGACTTGGATGCAGCAAGTGCAGCGTTTCGCGTTGGCTATGAAGATCCATCATACTTCAACCGCGACTACAAGAAACTCTTCGGCTCGCCGCCTCAGCGCGATATCGTAAGCCTACGAAGTCGGCTGGAAGCTTAAGAAGTAACCAGCGTACGCGTGAACACGTGATCATCTGTAACTCCAATATTTTACGCGTAATGCTTTAAACATGAGATTCAGTTGACAGATGCCGGGGTGGCGGAATGGCAGACGCTGCGGACTTAAAATTCGCTCTCGCAGACATCTACAAGTTGACGTCCGAAGCATCCCAATTAACGAAGACCATGAAATGCAGGGCCGATCAGAGTGTTATCGCTCTTGAGAAGAAGAGTTTGTTGGGCGGCGGGATCGCTGACCACAAGCGGCGCTAGTATGCCGTTATCTGGAACCTCCATCGTGGTGAGGTACACACGTTCGGTCCAACTCACTCCGTCATGCTCCAATCCGTTCGCTGGGTCATGGTGCGGTCGAAACTACTTCGACTTTTGACACTCACCGATCACGCCCGCGAGCGAGTCGAAGACCTGACTCGCGGAGATGATCCAGGGTTTGGAGAGGATGCAGAACTGAAGCACCTGACTACTCGTGTCCAAAGCAAAGCTCACGATGACCTTCCCAACCGTCGTGTCAGTCGTCGCCGTGCCTTTGTTGCCAACAGGTGGATCGTAAACTGTACCGTGCTTCGTGCGGCTCGTCTCCTTGATGCAGGTCAGCATCGGTTCATCGATACTCGGAAACAGTTTGCAGTCCGTCGTTGGAGCAGCGCTCTCGGCAAAGCCGGCCAACGTGTATTGAAGAATGTCGAGTTGTATCGACTGCAACAATTCATAGTTCGCCTGGTTGCGATTCTCGCCTCGTGTGGTCGCGAGGAAGTCGTCCCACCATGGAACGATCGCCGCCAACTTCGAAGGCGGAAAAGTCCCACCCTGACTCGGTGGATTAGCCACTACCGCAACGGCCGCACCGACGTTCGCAGGCGTCGGTTGATTCGTTCCCAACGCAATCAGGATCAACGACATCAACATCTCGTTATTTTC
Organism: Pyrinomonadaceae bacterium; assembly: GCA_035251975.1. GTDB lineage: Bacteria > Acidobacteriota > Blastocatellia > Pyrinomonadales > Pyrinomonadaceae > PSRF01. The sequence goes on from DATFDT010000287.1 coordinate 1,367, forward strand.
CAGATCGACGAGACGCGAGATCGGCGCAGGCAGCGTCTGGTTAGGCGTGTTGTCGAGACCGGGCGGAATGCGATTCACGTACGTCACGCGATAAAGCACGCGCCACGCGGGATTCGTCACGCGCGCGGTTCGCAGTGTGACGGCATCGGGATCGTTGCTGCGCAGCCAGTTTGAATCGACGACCTGATCCATCAACAGCTTCCCGTTGTTGTTGTCAGGCGGCAGGTATAGCGTGAGAAAACGATAACTCGCAACCTTCCCCGGCGTCGGCTTCGTGGGATACTTGTTTGCGTTCGCATCCCAGGTCAACAGCGCGGGTTCTCCGAGCACGATCACGTTGAGTCCGAAAGTGCTCGTCTTCGTGCGCGTCTTCGTGACGCTGATATCGATCTTGAAGCCGCCCATCCAATCGATGGAGAAGAAGCCGCCAAACATTGGCGGAGTTGGACCACCAAGGGCCGTGAGCTCACTGACGATTCCAAACTGATTATTGACACTGTAACCGCCCGTGAAGCTCGTCGTGTACTGGTCCGTAAATTGTTCCTGCTCGGCGTGCAAGCCTCCGGACGCGGTCCAAACGTAAGTGTTGGCCATTCCCTTCCGCGCAATCACACCTTCGGAAGTTCTTTCAACCAGACGATTCGGTTCCTGATCGGCCAGTGAAGTTTCCGATCCGAGTGCTCGCTTGTACGCGTCGAATTGCTGCCAGTAGCGTTCTTCGTCGACAGCCTTCTTCGCAATCTGGCGCTTCAGGCGATAAGCCTCGATCGGCTTGAAATAACTGCCCCGCACTTCGTTGGCGTTCGCGTAGTCAGGATCGTTGTAGAGCCCGACTTTGCCGTCGAGCGTTCCGTTTTTGACGTAGGTGTTATCGATCTGAAAAGTGAGAATGTTGTTGTCGGGAGGTATGTCGGGATTGGGAACAACGGCGCGTCCGACAGCCGCGCCGGTCTTTGCGTTGTAAGTTAAATACACATCCGCGGTCAACGAGCTGACCAGCGCGTAGCCGACATTATCGGGAAGGAAGCGACGCCCGACCTGAGGATTAACAAACTTTGCGGGATCGTCGCCTTCCCAATTACCGCGTAACGCGAGCGAATCGGTCGTGATCATGGACCATGATGAAGTGGAGTTTTCGATCGCGACGTTCTGATCAAAAAAGCCGCCTTTCTCCTTCACGCCGATTTTGAATTCGACGTCGGCAGATCTCCATTCGATCGGCGGAAATGGACCAGGCGTAATGTCCACCTTGGTCTTCAGGCGGAAACCGCCGGCTGTAGTGTGATCGAGAGTGCCGCTGCGCGAATAGCTGGTGTTGTAGGCAAGTAGCGTGGCCTCGGTATCGGTAAGACTGATGCTGCTCGAGTTGAAGTAATTGAAATAGCCGATGCTCGATCCGTAGTAAGGTCTCGTAAGGTTCTCACTCGGCACCGGCGGCGCGCCTTCGATGAATCCGAGCAGCGTAGCATCAGTTTGCACCTGGCCGAGATAGACCAACCGCAGCGCGCCGGCGTAGAAGTTCGAGCTCAAGTTGACCGTGCCCGTCGTGTAGTAATAAGCGCGAGACAGGGATCCGACCAGCTTGGTGGTCTGGCCTTCAGCGGCCGGAGGATCCAACTCACTCACCGGCGCACGACTCACTTCACCAAACTCGATCACGGCCGGCGCGCCGGCAACTCGCTGCTGAAATTCCGTCGGCTGACCGCCATAAACATTCAGAACCGCGGGCCCTTCGTTCGCAACGGGTGCTGAAGAGACGGCAAACGCAGGCGCGCCGTTCTGCCACATTACGCCGTTGTTTCCAAACGGGCTCCCATCGGCCAATCGGTCGTCGAAGCTCCAGTAGCCAACCAGTCCGGCTTCGTCACCGGCCAGACGCGTGAATCGCATGTCCGCGATCTGTCTTTGCGATCGCACCTGTCGCCAGAGTCGAACTTCGTTCAGCTCCGACTGCAAACTGTTCTCGAGCGCAGTTCCGTTCTGATATCCACCGACCGTGAACTGTGTTGGACCATTCGGATAACCTTTCAGCAACTCAGGATCTGTTGCAGACTCGATCGAAAGGAGCCGGCGTCCATTGCTGTAGAACAGCAGCTCGGAAAGCCGGTTGTACACCGCCCAAAGATCATTCGAGCTTAGCTTCGCGACCAGACCAGCGACGCTGTCCACCGCATCGGTACCCGCCTGTTCGAGGAACCACCACGCAGCGACCGCGCCGTCGCGCACCATCGACATTCGTTTTTGTATCGATGTGTTGACCTCGTTGCTGTCGATCGCGCGGGACCACAGCACTACGCCGGTCAGCATGCCGGTGAAATACATTTGCGCTTCAGGAGCAGTGTCTTTCACAACACCGGGGACAGTCGTTATCGCCGCAGCACCGAAAGTGAGATCGACCAGGGACGTCCGTATCTTTGCCGAGAACACTCCCGGCAATGGAGTCACGGGACTTCCGACTTTCACTCCGTCAACGTACAGGCTGACCGTGATCCTCAGGATTGTTTGATTGCTGTTCTTGTCGTATTCAGTCGCGAGTTGGGCAGTCGCCGCGACGTGATGCGGCAAGCCGTCCCGCAAGTCGGTAACTGCATCGGGCACCGCATTCACATTAATAAATTGCTTCCCCTGGCCCCCGATTTGATATTCATACTGCACTTGCAGATTCAGTTGGCCCTTCGCGTTCAGACCCAACCAGTAGCTCTGCTCGCTCGTGTCTTTGCCCCACTTTCCGACGAGCGTTTGCGGTAATGCCTGGTTGGAAGGTTCCGCCTGAATCCATGCTTCCATCGAAAAGGTATCAGGCAAGTTGAGACTGCCGTCATGCTTGCAAACGAGCAGATCGTGTCGCGCGCCATTGAGGTGAACAGCACTGCCCGCCTGATAACTGACCGCGACGTGATTCCAGTGCGTGGCGCGAAGGAATGCATTTGCTTTGAGTGCCGGCGCGCCGCCGACGCCCGCAGCCATCGCGAGAAACGTTCCGTCACTGTCAAAAATGACGGGCTGGGAAGTGGAAACATCAACCTCGCCGCTGAGTCTTGGACCACCAAACGGACAGCGGTTAGTAACCTTTACACCTTCGTTGAGCGGCCAGTACCCGACGAGACCAGGTTCGGTACCGGACAGCGTGTAGAAGAGTGAGTCTTGAATGTCCGTGCGCGTCCGGCGGATTTGCCAGTAGCGAATTTCGGCCATTCCCGCAGCAGCAGTGGGACCGTTGTCATTGCCACGCCCGCCGACTGTGAAACCGTTGAGACCCGTGCGTTGCCAAACAATTTTCACTTGCGTGTCGTTGATGTTCGTGACCTGTCCGCTAACGTATAAAGAAACCTCCCATAGTTGATTTTGAGGATCGATCTTCTCCCCAGTGACGGCGATGTGAGTCCACACATTCGGCTGGAGTGGCGCGTCTGCGGTTTGGCTCTGGCCTCTCTGTCCATCGCTGAAAGTGAGAACCGGCTTCAGTTGACTATCGAGCGCGATCTCCATCGAACCGGGCGATGGAAAGTTTGGATCCAGCAGTTGCACCAGCGAGCCGCGCAGAGTTCCGGGAGCGATCGGCACTGTCGGCCTGACCCAGATCTCCCACGTAAAAGCTAAACTGGGTGTGAATAGATCATTGGGTTGAATCAAACCGAACGACGGTCTTGAAGTAGCACTCTTCAAGACGTTGAACTGCAATGCCGGCTGCGCGTAGACCGACAGGAAAAAGCTCGGCGTCACTTGCCATGTCGGCGTGTGGCCGGATTGCGTGCCGTTAAAACTGAAGACACGCGACGGCGTGGTCCTGCCAGCCGGGCTCAGCCACGTTTCGAGAGTGAATTGCTTGCCCGGCGCCAACGTATCGAAATTTGGACCACCGGTGTTGACAAGCATCGCGGTATTGCTCGGTAAAGCTAATGCATTCAAAGGCTGTGCTGCTACCCAGGCACCGTTTGAGTCGGCCTTGTTCGCGGTCGCTGTTTGATTGGCTAACAATGCCGGGATTCCGTTGTTGGGAAACTGCGCGGCGGTCGCGGCGAGCGCCAATAAGCGATTCACGAGCGGCGTCATCGTTTGTGGCGCCGCTTGACTGTGCCCCTGCATCACACTCACCGGCGCGATGCCAGGTGTCACTCGCGCGTCGATGCCCGGTGGGAGCGTGCTCGAGAGCAATGAAAGTGTGCGTAGATCCAACGGCTGTACGCTTTGTTGAGCGGGAACGCGGCCGCTGTTGTCGCTCGCGGAGATGACCGGAAAAACAAACGTTACCTCCGGGATTGCCAGCAGGGCTTTGGCAAGCTCGCTGCTATTGCCCGGCAGATCGGTCCACGTCTGGTCCAGGGCTCCGCTTTTGAGGTGCACGTTGACTTTATCGGGAGTGCTTCCCGCAGTGATCTCGATCGAAGTGGTATCGATCGGCGTCGATGGCGTCGCAAAGAACAACATCGTCGCAGTGCCCTCAGCCGCAGTTAGACCAAGCGCCCACTGATCATTCGGATTCGGCTTGTAGGAATAAGAAGCAGCATCACCTCGTAACACTGTACGCAGATCGTTAACCGGAGCAGGAAGGTCGACCCAGGTTTGTGTGACGATGTTGTTGCCTTGTTTGAAACGAAGTGTCAGCGTCACCTTGTCGTCCTCAGATACGGGTGAGACTTCAACTTCTGCCAACACAAGATCCTGCCGCGTGGAAACTAACCGCAACCAATTAGGCGGCTGGCCCGCGCTTACCGACAAAGGTATGCGTGCCTGATAACGAATTCCTGCGTAATCGAAATAACGGACACTGCCATCCTGTACAGAGGTCGCCAACAATTCATCCGACGCTTTGCCGTTCAGCACGTCAATCATCGCATCAAGCTCGCGCGGCAAACCGACCCACGATTCAGTGCCAATGCCCGACGTCGCAGCATCGTAATCGACATTCATGTTGCAAAGATCGGCGGCGCCGTTAGTCGCATCGGCAAGCGTCACCTTCACTTGATTGAGACTCGTTCCCGGACGTTGTGCGACAAGGTCCAACGTTCCCTTCTGATCGCCGGCAGCCCACGCGAGCGGAATCACCGGACGCGAAACCTCCGGACTGTACTGCGCCACCATGAACGGATGAGGCTCACCAGCGGTGAATGCACCGTAATAACAATGGACCAGGCCGTCGCCGCCATCGAGCACGAAGGGGGTCGACGATGCTTGCACGCTGCCCAACAAGTAAGCGTAGATCGTCGAATTGTAGGCGAGTGACACTACGCTCTGCGGAACGGGAAAGAGTGGCGGCAAGGGCGTTGTCGGCTCAAACTTCCCGTTCGCTAATCGACCGTCGAGCAACGGACTCTTGAGCGGAGCTGACGGCGCGGGTAAATGACCGGAAGGAAGAATGTTGAAATCGTAAACCGCCATCGCGCGAAGCAGACCGATTCCACTCGCTGAAACCGGAACCGTCAACATCAAGCGCATCGCGCGCCGCAACTTTGTTCCGTTCCTCACCGGATCCTGTTCGGAATAAACTCGTACCGCAACGCCGGCTTCGCACGTTAAAGGTTGATCGTCGGCATATTTCGGCACGATGGTGAATGAAGCCGGCGGCCCGTCACGCCAAAACGGCGGCAGGAAATCGAATAGACCATCCTGATTCTGCGGCCAACTCGTTACCTGGATCTGATTTCCGATGACTACGAAATGACACCAGCGACGTCTATCGACTTCGCTCGTTGGCAACAACGCGATCGCAAAACGTCCATCGGTGGACCGTGGCACTTCGCCTAATTCCAATGTCGGTTCGATAAACGGGTCGTTAAGCATGTCACGATAACCGAGCATGTCGCGTTCATCCGCAGGCGTGTCCTTCTTGCCGCTGCCGCGATAGCGCAGTTCCCAGATACGTTCCATGCGGTAACGCGTAGGCTTCGTAGTGCCTGCATCACGGCGGACCTTACTGTTGTCATCCTGCGGCGCAGCAACCTGGATCAAAATAAAACGATCGAGATACAGAGTGCCTTTGGTAGATGGACGAAATATGTAGATGTAGCGATCGTCGCTCACCGCCGCGAAAGGCAGATCTGCAGGCTGGGCCGAATAGGCGAATGCGGGTACCGTTACCAGGCCAGCGCCGAGAGCGCGCACACCGATCAACACAGGAGCACTGCCCGGTTCAGGACTCCCCGCTACTTTCATATCCAGTTCGTACCAACCTGAATATTCGAGACTCGCGTCGGCAACATCCGGATCGTTGTGACGAACGTTGTAATAGAGATTGTTGGTCGCGACGCCTTTTTCTCGCGCGAGCAACAGGACGTCGCCGTTGAAAGAGATCGCTACCGGGTCGGTCAACGGTATCCCATTGGCAGTCACGGATGGCCAGTTGCGTTGATTAGTTGTGGGCATAATGTGGCTCTACTTTCGAGAAGATCTTTGCGCTCTCTGCGTACCTCTGCCTTAATATTTCTCACACTGCAGTTTAACGCACGGAGCGCAGAGGTAGCAGAGGTCGCAGAGAGGGCTTCAACCAAGAACAAAAAGTTCGTACAAAGGCAGTCAATCCACAGATTCTTCTAAGTGTTCCGAGGATCTAATAGAGCGGCTCGCACGCCGCAACGCATCAATTCGTGAGCGCGCCGGGTTTCCCCAAACACGCGCTCCCGGCGGAACATCTTTCGTGACGCCCGCCGTTGCGAGCACGAACGCGCCGGCGCCAATATCAATATCCACGTCAACTGCCACTCGAGCCATCAATGCCGCGGCTGGTCCAACATGAACTCCCGAAGCCAGTCCGCTTTGCCCGATGATCAGCACTCCTTCTTCTATGTGACAGTCGTGAGAAATGTAGACCTGCCCGCCGATGAGAACGTCTGACTCGATAATCGTCTCGCGACGAGCGCCTGATTCGAGCACTGAGTTTGCGCCAACTACGACGCGTTTTCCGAGACGCACGCGAGTTCGATCGATTTGACGAGTCCAAACTCCTTCAGCGGCTTCGAACTGCTGCGGCTCCGCTCCGATAACGCTGCCGCTGCCGATCTCGCACATTGGACCAAGCACCGCCTCTGGTCCAATCACTGCTCCGGATCGAACGATGCATCCTGGTCCAACGTGAGCACTTCGTTCTACTATCACACCCGGAAAGAGCAGAGCATGCGCATCGACGCGCGCGCCATGTTGGACCACGCATCCCGGCGCAAGCCGCGCCGTACTGTGAACTGACGCACTCTCCGCAATGGCAACACTGCCAACCTGCGCGCCCAAATCCTCCTGCGCCGCAAGCAAGCGACCCACCGCATGAAATTGAACGCGAGGCTTGTCGCAGACGAGCGCATTGATTGGACCATCTTCTATTGCCGGCAACTCAACGGCAGTAATCACCGCAGCGCCGGCTGCTGTGCAGGGGCGTGCTTGTTGAACGCGTTCCACGACGACGAGCACACCGCGTGCAGCCGTTTCGACGTTGCCGCAACGGAGTACGCAGTATGCGCCGTCGCCCGAAAGCTCAGCCTCCAACAACGTTGCCAACTCGTCGAGTGTGAAAGACATGCGACGCGCGACGCGCTTAGGTGACTGGGCTCGGGCTAGTCTGCGTCTACAACGTCAAAGGTCCAGTGAACGCGCTTGCCGGCCCCACCGTTTGAGTGATCGGTCTGCACGTTGTTGTTTGCGACCTTGTAGAAGTTGGCGTTGGCTCCCTGGAAGCCGACGGTGTACGTGCTGCTGTCCGCCGGTCCATAAGGGTAGGCTGTCCAGTAGTTGATGTTTACCAGCGTACCGTCCGTGAGACTGTAGACCACAGTGCCACCGCAACCGGAAAGTAACCCGGACGTGGCAGAGCCGGTGAACCCGCCGGTGCCTCCCTTCGCGGCTATGCTGGCGGTTGGTGATCCGTCTATAAATCCCGTGGTTGCATTCTGGCTCGAAAAAGTCATCGGGCCGCGTTTTGTCTGGTTAGTAAGAGTTACGTCGCATCGGTCCCAATAAATGGCCATCGAAGACTCCAGTAAATGTTTGGGGGTTAAGAAACAGCGCTCAAATGGCACGAGAACTGAGGATCTCATCATATAGCCGGCCGACAACATCGCCCGGCGTAAGTAGCGTCGGGATCTGTTGCAGCTCGATTTGCAGGACGTTGTTGGTTGCATCGTGAGCGATCCGGCCCGAGAGGCCGTCGCCGCTGACTGTGTAACCGTTTCCGTCCGGCGTGACTGAGAGTCCGTCAAACTGGTTAAGTCGCTCCATGAGAACGTCGAATTTAGGTGCTGGCAAATCGTGAACTTGCACGTTGTGAAAACTCATCGGAAGACCCCTTTTTAAGTGGTGTCGATTAGAACTTACAGAGAGTACGTGGGCAAACGCGCGGCGGACTATATAGAATACGCTCCCGACAAGCAATAGGTATTTTCTGCCGTCTTAGTGTCTTTGTTTCCTTATTGAGTCGTGTTTCCCAGCAACGCGGCTACGAAACTGTTGTTAAAAACGCCATTGGGATCGCGGGTTCGGCGGTACGAGTCGAAGGCCTGGACTCGAGCGCTACGCCGCGTCGCGAGATCCTTCAGGAACGCGGGGTTGAATGGGGGCGAAAAATTTCCAGCAGGTTGACCAGGGTCGTAGAAGCCGAACATCTTGCCAGTGTGTGGCATTCCTCCCATAGCAACCCAGGCAGACTCGATGTCTGCGAAGAACTGTAGTAAAGCGTCGGGATACTCAGATGCCGCACCGGCCGCCACGTATCCGATAAGATCCAGATTGACGAAGATCGAATTGGGCGTTTCAGTGTACGTTCCCGCCATGGCTGTGTCGCCGCCGCGGACGAACCGGAATTCGATCGGAGCAACTATTAGGAAGTCGGTGGAACTTTCTAAACGAGCTGTCACTGCGTTAAGGCCCTGCCATGTCTTACCGAGCCCCGCGTCGTCGAGAGCCGGAAGTTCGATAAAATAGGACATGAAGATCACACGGGACGCCTTGGTCAGCCACAAGTCAGAATAGGCAGCCGAGGCCTGATCGAAGAGCGTTTCGATCGTTAAGTATCCTGCACCCATGATCGCGCTTGCAGCAAGTCTAACTCCCGCATATTGAGCCGCGATGAGGGGAGGCTCGATAATCGGTTCCATCGGTATCAAATAGGGAGCGCCGAAGACATCCTCTCCGGCTAGGGTGCACGAGTCCGGGACGCTCGGCTTCAAATTTGGAGTTTTCGTCGGCGGGTCCGAAACCACGTCCCACCACAATACGAGAAAGTGTTTGCTGTACGGGTTAAAGAACGATTCAACGCGGTCATGGCTCGCGAGCAGTGGTTTGAACTGGGCGATGAACTCATTCTCGTCGTTACAGATGATTTGAGCGTCCCTGCCCGAGCTCAACGTGGTGGCCCATGGGCGTGGCAACACATCTATAGTGGTCGACGTGACTACGCCCAGCGCGCCGAGAGAGACGCGCGCGAACTGTAATGGCGACCAACCGTTCACTGGAGTTGTCTGTGCGTCAATAGTTTTCACTTGACCATCCGGGCCCATGATGGTAAACGCCGAGGCCGTTTCTGCGAAGATCGGTTCGTAAATCGTCGCGCCGTGAACGTCGACCGCCGTCATTCCACCAAGACTGAAGAAGCCGCCGGCAGTTACAGTCCTGAGCAGCATGTTATTGGTGGTCAAGAACGCATCTAACTCGTCTTCGCGGACGCCGGTATTCACCGTCACCCTATTTTCCGACGATTGCAACACGATGGACTGATTTCCACCAGGACCCAAGTCCTTATAACAGGAAAGGTCGATGAGCCACTGGTTAGGATTCGGGGCGTCGCGATTATCGTCGGTGACTAGCGGCGGTTGTGAATGTCGCTGGCCTGAAACGCGCACAGTTGCGCCAGCTTGGACGGCCTGGCGTACGATCTCTTGAAGCTCACTGAGTGTAGTTGGAGAAAAATAGTTTTCGCGATCGATCGTCATCGTATGAACGATGTTCTGAGCCCAGTTCCACCACGGCAGAGGCTGGACGTTGAAGTCAAGAGTCGTTCCCGTGACTAAGTAAGCGGCAAGTCTGCCGTTATTCGCTGGCTGCACCAGGGGTGTCCCACGGTTACTTGTGCCCAGAACCGCGGAAACGAGAGGGGCGACTCCAATCGCATCAGACGGGACTCCAACCGATGAAAGTGGAGGACTCACCTTGTACAAGCCGTTGTCGTAGTCACCGCTGTTCCACGCGGAAGTCTGCCATTTCCCGCTTGAATCAAACCATTGAATCGAAAAGTTCATTTTAAAAATGCCATTGTTAAGGCAGCCAATTCTCTCGACTTGTTTCATGGTAATCGTCTCCAGCGATCCAGGTAGGTTGCGAAGAATGAACAAACGATCGGCAAGATGAGGTTCGATGGCTTCCTGCTAAAAATGGATCGGAGGAAGGTGGCGCCGCGTCTCACCGGGCGAGTTTGTTGCCTATTCGATCAAGTTGATTGCAAACCCAATGATAGTAGTCCCAACTGCATCATACGTTGCGATCTGATCGTTCCGCGCAAAAGCAACAAACGGCGTTCCCTGAGCGGATCTCCCGAGCACTGCATGTCCGTAGACCGCCACAGCGAGTGCATCATCCGGGACGCCGATCGTGTTTAGGTCGGGAGTTGTACGGGAAAATCCCACGGTGTAGTTGCCGCTGTTCCACGCGGAGGTAATCCAGTGGCCGCTGTCATCAACCCATTGGACTGAGAAATTGAACGCGTACCCGCCTTTGTTGTTAACGGTGATCTTCTGAACCGGTCTCATGGTCATCTCCTGTAACGGAATCCGTGGCTGTAGCTAACCCGTCGTGGTCCATGGAACGAATCATCAAACTCTTTTTGTATCGGCGGTTTCTTCTTCTAG
>DATFDT010000288.1:0-9056 GCA_035251975.1 Pyrinomonadaceae bacterium
TGGGCCCCGACTTCTTCACCGCGATGGGAATTCCTTTCGTGCAGGGGCGCGGTTTTGGACCACAAGACACGAAGTCGTCGCAGAAGGTAGCTGTCGTGACCGAGGCGATGGCGCAAAAGTTCTTTCCGACGGGTAATCCGATCGGAAAACGTTTCGGCATCGAGAGACGCGAATCTACAGAAGCGATCGAAGTTATAGGCGTCGTAAAGGACGCAAAGTACGGCAACTTGAAAGAGCCGTTCAGGCCGATGGCGTTCTACCCGTATACGCAGGTTCCCGACGTGCTCAGCAATTTCGTCGTGCGTTTCTCAGGACCGTCGAGCGCGGTTGTGCCGCAGGTCCGGGAAACGATCAAGCAGATCAATCGCAACTTGCCGGTCGATGACGTGGTGAGTCTTTCGGATCACATCGGTCGTTCACTCGTGCCGCAGAAATTGATCGCGCGGCTCGCATCTTTCTTTGGTCTGCTCGCACTGTTGCTTGCGTGTGTTGGGCTTTATGGCGTGATGTCGTATGGCGTCGCGCGACGCACGAACGAGATCGGCATTCGCATGGCGCTCGGCGCGCGCGGACGCAGTGTGTTGTGGCTCGTACTGCGTGAAGCGTTGGTGCTGGTGGTGATTGGGCTCGTTGTTGGTGTGCTCGCGTCGCTGGCGCTGACAAAAACGGCGGCGTCGTTGCTTTATGAATTAAAGCCGAACGACCCGTTAACGATCGCTATGGCCACGATCGTCTTGATGATGGTGGCGCTCGTTGCTGGTTACCTGCCGGCGCGACGTGCCGCACGTGTGGACCCAATGATCGCGCTCAGGGATGAATAGGTCCTATAGGACCAATCGGACTTATAAAAGGATTTAGAACTATGAATACTCTTCTTCAAGACATTCGCTTTGGACTGCGCATGCTGCTCAAATCGCCGAGCGTCAGCATCGTCGCCACTATCGCACTCGCACTCGGCATCGGCGCTAACACCGCGATCTTCAGCGTCGTGAACGCGGTGTTGCTGCGACCGCTGCCGTTTCCGGATCCGGATTCGCTCGTCGCTGTTTTTGAAACTGCCCCCGCGCTGGGCCGGAATCGGGGCTCGCATTCATATCCGAACTTTCTCGACTTCCGCGCGCAGAATACGGTCTTCGAGCACGCCTCTTCGTATCACGGTAGCGACTTCATCATGACGGGCCGTGGCGAGCCTGCGCGACTGCAAGGCGCCGTCGTGACTGCGAATCTCTTTTCGTTGCTCGGTGTCCAACCTAAGCTGGGTCGCACTTTTCTCCCGGATGAAGACAAACCGACCGAGACTGGCCGCGTCGTGGTCCTTAGTGACGCGCTTTTTCAACGACGCTTCGGCGGCGATGCATCAATCATCAACCAGTCGATCACGCTCGATGGTATTCGTTACACGGTTGTCGGCGTGATGCCGCCGTCGTTTGAGTTTCCGATTCAGAACGATCCGGTCGAACTATGGACCACGATCGCCGGTGATGCTTCCGGAAAGGAGCCAGTCACGGGCCAGCGCGGCGCGCACTTTCTGCGCGTGATCGCCCGCCTCAAATCTGGTGTCTCTGAGCAACAAGCGCAGGCTGAAATGGAGACGATAGGTGCGCGTCTTGCTCAGCAGTATCCCGACACAAACACAAACAGGAGCCTCCGGATCGAGCCTGCTCTGAAGGCGCTCGTCGGTGACGTTCGTCCCACACTCTTGATACTGCTCGGAGCCGTGGCGTGCGTGCTGCTGATCGCGTGTGCGAACGTCGCGAACCTGCTGCTTGCGCGCGCCACCGGCCGTCACAAAGAGATGGCGATTCGCTCCGCACTCGGTGCGAGCCGCATACGTGTGATTCGCCAGTTGCTGACTGAAAGCGTGATGCTGTCGATCGTCGGCGGTGGTGTGGGACTGTTGCTCGCAGTGTGGTGGTCTGATCTCCTCGTCGCGCTCGGGAAGGATGACATCCCGCGTGCGATTCACGTTGGGATGGACTGGCGCGTGCTCGGATTCACACTCGGCGTGTCGTTGTTAACCGGTCTGATCTTCGGACTCGCGCCCGCATTTCATTCTTCCAAGACTGAGCTGGTCGAGTCGCTAAAAGAGGGCGGACGCGGAACCAGCGAAGGCGCGCGTCGCAATCGCGTGCGCAATGTTCTGGTCGTGGCAGAGCTCGCGATCGCGGTGATCCTGTTAGTCGGCGCCGGACTGTTGATTCAAAGTCTGTGGCGTCTGCAAAGAGTGAACAGCGGTTTGCACCCTGAGAACGTTCTCACCTTCAACGCTGTCTTGCCTGAGGTTAAATACAAAGCCGATAAACAAGCCCAGTTTTTCATCGACTTGAAACAACGTCTGCAAACGACGCCTGGTGTCGTATCGACGAGCTGGATCTACCCGCTGCCTCTCAGCGACGACCGCTTTGTTATCTCGTTCGAAATCGATGGACGGCCGATGGCGCCCAAGGATCATCCCTCGGCGGACTTCTTTACTACCGGCGTCGATTACTTCAAGACGATGGGCATTCCCATCATCAAGGGCCGCGATTTCGACGATCGCGATAAGCACGGTTCCACTTCTGTCGTCATCGTCACGGAGAAGTTTGCGCGCGATTTTTTTCCGAACGAAGAGGCTGTTGGAAAGCGTATTCGTCCTGGCATCGGAACTTTCGAGGATGAGGACACGCCGTGGCGCGAGATCATCGGTGTAGTCGGTGACGTCAGGAATCGCAGTCTGAGCACAGATCCGCCGCCGGCTTATTACGTACCGCAAACGCAGGTGCCGTTCACGCAGCTCGTCGGTGTCATCAAGACCAGCAACGAGCCGCGCAGTCTGATTTCCGCTGTCGGCAAAGAGGTCGCGGCGATGGACCAGGACGTGCCGGTGTTCGCAGTGAAGACGATGGAAGAGTACCTGTCGACGTCGGTTGCCGGACCGCGGTTCAGCACGACGCTGCTTTCGATCTTCGCGGCAGTGGCCTTGGTCCTGACGGTCGTCGGCTTGTATGGCGTGATGAGTTACTCGGTGGCGCAACGCACGAACGAGATCGGGATCCGGCTCGCGCTCGGTGCGCAGACGCGCGACGTGGTATTGATGATCGTGAAGCAGGGTGGAATGCTCATTGTGCTCGGGCTTGTGATCGGACTAGCGGGTGCGTACGCGCTCACGCGTTTGATCGCGAGTTTGTTGTTTGGAGTGACGGCGAAGGATCCGATCACGTTCGCGGCGGTGGCGGTGTTGCTGGCGATCGTCGCATTGCTGGCGTGCTATGTCCCGGCGCTGCGCGCGACGAAAGTTGACCCAATGGACGCGCTCCGTTGCGAGTAATACTTAACCACGGATTACACCGATGAATACACTGATTGCTGATATCAAGTTTGGCGTGCGGATGCTTTTGAAGAGTCCGGTGATGACGTTTGTGGCGTTGCTTGCGCTTACGCTCGGCATTGGCGCGAACACCGCGATCTTCAGCGTCGTCAATACCGTGTTGCTGCGCAGCTTTCCTTACAGCGATCCCGAGCAGCTCGCGCTCGTGTGGGAAAAGCGGCAGGGCGGGCGCACCGATCAAAATGTCATCAACCTCGGCAACTTCTCCGATTGGAAGGAACAGAACAGTGTCTTCTCGGACATGGCCGCCTTCCTCGATACCAGCCGCAATCTGACCGGGGACGGAGAGCCGGAAGAGATCACGGGCCAGCTTGCAACCACCAATCTCTTCTCAGTGCTCGGGACAAATCCGGTGCTGGGTCGCACTTTCGCTGAAGACGACGGACGTGAAGGCGGGCCACGCGTGATCGTGATCAGCTACGGCCTCTGGCAGCGACGCTTTGGCGGCGACCAGCAGATCGTTGGACGACAGATCCTCGTCAACGAACAACCCGCCACAGTCATCGGCGTGATGCCTGCAACCTTCGGTTGGCACATTCAAGGTAAGTCACGCGCCAGAAAGCCTGCCGACATCTGGATGCCACTTCAGATCTCGAACGAGCTGCGCGAACGTCGCGGTCGCTTCGCTTCTGCGGTGGCGCGTTTGAAGCCGGGCGTCTCGATGGACCAGGCGCAGCATGAGATGCAGACGATCGGAGCACGCCTCGCACAGCAGTATCCCGACTTCAATACTAATTGGGGAGTGAACGTAGTTCCACTTCGCACACAAATGACCGGCGAGATCCGCCGCCCGTTGCTGATACTTCTGGGCGCGGTAGCTTTCGTGCTGCTGATCGCGTGTGCGAACGTGGCCAACTTGTTGTTGGCACGTGCGAGTTCGCGCCGGAAAGAGATCGCAGTGCGAGCGGGACTCGGCGCGAGTCGCTGGCGTATCGCGCGGCAGTTGTTGACTGAGAGCGTGATCTTGTCGCTGCTGGGTGGAGCGCTTGGCGTGCTGGTCGCATGGTGGGGCACGAAATCCCTCGTGGCGTTGAGTCCACCCGCGCTCATAGATCTGAAGAGCGTTAGCGTCAATCTTCCGGTGCTCGCATTTACGCTGGGTTTGTCTGTGCTTACAGGCATCGTGTTCGGACTCGTGCCCGCACTTGAAGCGACACGCTTCGATCTGCACGGCTCGCTGAAGGAAGGTGGCAAGAGTGTTGGCGGCAGCACCGGCAGTCATCGCGTGCGCAGCGTGTTTGTCGTGACTCAGGTGGCGCTCGCGCTTGTGTTGCTTGTGGGCGCTGGTTTGCTCGTCAAGAGTTTGAAGCGTCTGCAAGCCGTTGAGACGGGCTTCAATCCCACTAACCTGCTCACAGTGCGTGTGAACGTGCTGCCGAGGAAGTACGAAACGGACCAGAAGCGTATCGATTTTTTCAAACGGGCAGTCGAGCAGATGAAAGCGATTCCCGGTGTTGAGGCAGCGGGCGCGATCGATACGCCTCCTTTCACCGGTCTTTACAGCGGAACGAGCGTCGAAGTCGATGGTCAGAAGTTGCCTCCCGATCGGGAATTGCACACGGGAGTGAATGTCACTGACGCTGGTTACTTCCAGACGATGCAGATCCCTCTGAAGCTCGGACGCTTGTACACGGATCAGGAAGTGGCTGAGATGCGGCACGTCGTGGTCGTCAACGAGACGTTCGTGCAGAAAAACCTTGGTGGCCAAAATCCTTTGGGCCACAAACTCACAATCTACATGAAGGATGACAATGTGCCGTGCGAGATCATCGGCGTCGTTGCGGATCACAGGCATCTCGGACTCGATGTCGCAATCGAGCCGATGGTCTACTGGCCTCACGCCGAGTTGGTCTATCCCGGCATGACGTTGATGTTGCGCACGCACGGTGATGCGAATGCGGTTGCAGGCGCGGCGCGCAACGTCATCCACACGATCGATCCACAACAACCGATCGGCGAAGTCAACACGATGGCGACGTTGCTTTCGACGTCGGTGGCGCGTGCGCGATTCAGTGCGTCGCTGTTGACGGTCTTCTCGTTCCTCGCGCTCGTGATGGCTGCGGTCGGAATTTACGGCGTGATGTCTTACTCGGTGTTGCAGCGCACGCATGAGATCGGAGTGCGAATGGCGCTCGGCGCGCAGCGTGCGGATGTGCTGAAGCTCGTGGTGCGGAAGGGAATCGTGCTCGGTGTTATCGGCGTTGTAGTTGGATTAATAGCTTCTTTTGCGTTGACTCGATTGATTTCTACGTTGCTCTTTGAAGTTACTGCGACTGATACGGCGACTTTTGCCGGCGTGTCAGTAGGATTGTTTCTCGTTACGTTGGTGGCTTGTTATGTGCCGGCGCGACGGGCGACGCATGTGGATCCGTTGAAGGCGCTCCGGTACGAGTAGGCCTTCTACCGGATACAAATCAGCAGGATTAACAAAATGGCAATGAGTGAACGTCAGAGTCAGTATGCCTGGCATTTCGATCCGGCATACACGACGGTTGAGTTCGTGATCCGCAACCTGTGGTTCAAGGTTAAAGGCCGGTTCACGGATCTTGAAGGCGTGATCGTTCTGGATGAGAACGATGTAGGTTGCTCGTCAGTTAACGCCACAATTAGAGCCGGCAGTATCGACACCGGCAACAAACGGCGTGATGGGCATTTGCTCTTGCGCGACTTCTTCGACGTCGAAGTGTTTCCCGCGATTGAATTCAGGAGCACGAACATCCGGCGCGGCAAAGATCGCGACTCGCTGGAGCTCGAAGGCGAGCTAACGATCAAAGACAAGACCGTGCCCATCGCTCTGGCCGTGAACGAGATGGACCGCAGTCGCTCACCACGCGGCGAAGAGTTTGTTTACTACAGCGCAACGACGGAGCTCGATCGTTGTGCTTTCGGCATTAACTACATGCGCGGATTAATCGGCCGCCGCTTGCGCGTGCACATCAACGTGCAAGCCTCAAACAGGTAACACGGATCTTACGGATCTTAAAGCCGGATTAGCGCGGATAAGACTATGGAAAACTTAATTAAAGACATTCGCTATGGCGTTCGGATGTTGATGAAGAATCCGGGCGTGACCACAGTGGCCGTGATTACGCTAGCGCTGGGGATCGGGGCTAACACTGCGATCTTCAGTGGCGTGAGCGCGTTTCTAATGAAGCCGCTTGGTGTGCCAAACGCCACAGAGTTGGTCCGGCCGCTCGAGATATCGGATGACCGCGGCACGTCGCATAGGTTTTCCTATCCGGATTTTCTCGATTACCGCCAACAGTGCACGTCGTTCGCCGGGCTCGCTGCCGAAGACATGATTCAGGCTGCTGTCGACACCGAGAACCAGAACGATGTCGTGTGGGGACAGGTAGTTTCCGCGAACTACTTCGATGTGCTCCAGGTCAAACCGATCCTCGGTCGAGGGTTTCTTCCCGATGAAGACAAAACCGCCGGCGTCAATCACGTCGTCGTGTTGAGCCACAGCTTCTGGCAGCGCCGCATGGCTAGTGATCCAAACATTGTGGGCAAGACGGTCCAGCTCAACAACCGCGCGTACGAAGTGATCGGTGTCGCGCCGGATTATTTTGTCGGGACGAAGTTTGCCCTCGCGCTCGACTTCTGGACCCCGATCTCGATGGCTGAAGAATTGCGCCGCGACACGGGCCTCCTCACCGAACGCGATAATCATTGGATGAATGCTATTGGCCGGCTCAAGCCCGGAGTCTCAGTCGAGCAATCGGCGGCTGAATTCGCGACGATCACTACGCGTCTGAATCAGGCTTATCCGGACACCCGCGCCCTCACCACAAAAGGTCAGGTGAATTCCGAGATCGACGGTCGTTGGGAAGAGATGGGCCCGGTGTTCAAGAGTGCAAGCGCGATCGCGATCGCGATCGTCGGGCTCATTCTCCTGATCGCGTGTGCAAACGTCGCGAACCTCATGCTCGCGCGCGCGGCAGGACGTCGCAAGGAGATCGGAATTCGGCTGGCGTTGGGTGCGAATCGCGCGCGACTCGTCCGACAACTCTTAACTGAGAGCATGCTGCTTTCAATCGCCGGTGGCGGGCTCGGATTGCTGCTCGCTTTCTGGGTCACCGATCTGATGGAAGGCTTCATTCCGGTCCTCGAATACAACATCGTCAGTAACTTCTTCGCAATCGATTCACGCGCGCTCTGGTTCACGCTCGTCATTTCGGTTGGCACAGGTTTGATCTTTGGACTCGCGCCTGCGTGGCGCTCGTCGAACCCGGAGCTCGTGCCGGTGCTGAAAGGCGAGGCGGAAGGCGCGCGACGACGTAAGAAACGAGGACCAGGTTTACGTAACGTGCTGGTGGTGGCGCAGGTCGCCTTGTCGCTCGTGGTGCTGGTTTGCGGCGGCTTGTTCATCAAGAGTTTTCGCAAAGCGCAGACGATGGATCCGGGTTTTGATAATGCGAATGGACTGATCGTGTCGTTGAGTCCGACGCTGATTGGTTACGAAGATGAGCAGTCGCGACAGTTTTACAAACAGGTGCTCGAACGCGTGTCGCACGTTCCTGGTGTTGATGCTGTTTCGTACGCACGCACGCTGCCGCTGGGCGACAGCTCGAATTTCAATGGTCCGATTCTGAAAGAAGGCGAGACGCTCGCGAAGGGAAGTGCCGGACGCGTGATCATGACGACGGTTATCAGTCCCGGTTACTTCAAGACGATGCAGATTCCGATCGTTGCAGGCCGCGACTTCGACGATCGAGATCAGTCGAAAACGCAGCGCGTCGTGATCATGAATCAGCAGATGGCTGAGATGCTCTGGCCGGGCGAGAGCGCGGTTGGTAACCGCATGTTGATTGGCGTTGACAGTAAAGATCCATGGGAAGTTGTCGGTGTGGTGAAGACGGGCAAGTACCGGACGCTGGCGGAAGATCCGAAACCGTTTTTCTACTACTCGATGAACCAGCTCCGGCCGGCTCCGATGGCGATGGTGGTGCGTGCGGATGTGGATCCGCGATCGCTTGTGGGCGCGATTCGGAGTGAAGTGCAGGCGATCGATCGTCGTGTGCCGTTGTCGGGAGTGAAGACGATGGACGAGCACAAGACGTATGCGTTGTGGGCGCCAAACATGGCGGCGAGTTTCTCGGTGGCGTTTGCCGGAGTGGCGATTTTGTTGAGTGCGGTTGGGCTTTACAGCGTAATGGCGTATGTGGTTTCGCAGCGCACGCGCGAGGTTGGGATTCGTATGGCGCTCGGCGCCAACCGCGGCGACGTGATGAAGATGATCACGCGCCAGGGAATGCGACTCGCGGCGATCGGGCTCGTGATCGGGTTGCTGTTATCGCTCGCGCTCGCGCGGGTGTTGTCGTCGTTGTTGATTGGCGTCAGTGGTTACGACGTGATGACGTTCATTCTTGTGCCGGTGTTGTTGTCGGTCGTGGCGCTGGTGGCGTGTTATCTGCCGGCGCGCCGGGCGACGAAAGTCGATCCACTCGTGGCGCTCCGTTATGAATAGGTCCGATGTTTAGAGACATTCGATTTGCGGTCAGGAGCTTGATCAAGCGGCCCAGTTTTACGGTCGTGGCCGTGCGCTGCTGGCGTCGTATCTTCCGGCGAGGAAAGCGACAAAAGTCGATCCACTCGTGGCATTGCGGAATGATTAGAGCCGCGGAGCGACGGGTGGCCACGGAGGGCCACCCCTACAGTTGTTGCCCATCGTGCGCCTCCAATGATG
>DATFDT010000289.1:0-15292 GCA_035251975.1 Pyrinomonadaceae bacterium
CGCAACTGAGAATAGAACAAGTCAGGAAGAGGGGCTTGCCCCCGCTCCAACCGATGTTGCGTGGATCCGCTGCA
Source organism: Pyrinomonadaceae bacterium (assembly GCA_035251975.1). Classification (GTDB taxonomy): domain Bacteria; phylum Acidobacteriota; class Blastocatellia; order Pyrinomonadales; family Pyrinomonadaceae; genus PSRF01. The sequence goes on from DATFDT010000289.1 coordinate 75, forward strand.
ACACACTAATACCCACTACGTACGAAATAGACGAAATGGACGCGTGAGGTAATACGCAAAACTCAAACTGGGCGGGAGCGACCGAGACTCCAGATCGCTGTCAGTGGGGCGAAGCATATAAAGAAGATAACGAGCACGCGCGCTGAGCGTTTTGCGCACCCCGATGTTGTATTTGAAGATCTCGCGCGACGTGGCCGGCACGTGCGTTGGACCGTTGAAGAGGTGTTCGATGATGTTGTCAGCAAGCGACGTCAAACGTCGATCTGCGTCACAGCGTTGCTTCACCTCAGCGGGGACGGGCGCGTCGAGGAGTCGCTGGGCGAGATGTACGCCGAGCAGAAACATGCGTTCACTATCGGCGACTGCAGCGCGTTCGAGGAGTGCGGTCCAGTCGAGTGGTTGTCTTGCAATCAGTTCCGCAATGTCACAAATCCATGCGAGCCGTTCCCAAAGATGACGCGAGCCATGCACGCACAATGAGAAAAGCAGATCCTCAGCCGAAAAAGTTTTGACTCGTGTGCCATCGAGATCGAGCGTGATGAGATCCTGCCAGAGGCGTTCGCCGTTCACGGTTGATGCGAAGAGATGCGGGGCGACTTCCCAGTGTAGCTCAATAATCAAGCGGTGATTATCGCGTGAGAATTGCATGTTGTGTTGCGTGCGCAGCAACATTTCCTGCTGGTCCAGTGAGATTGATTTGGATGGTTTATAGCCTGACGTTAGGAGGATCTCGCGCGCTTTTAAGACGTCGGATTTCTTGACGACCACGTCGAGATCAACGAAGCGACGCAAAGCGATGTCGCCGTACGCGAAGAGAGCGAGTGCCGGACCTTTGTATGGGATCGTCTCGATACCCTCCTGACTAAATAAGTTAATCAGGCGGCACAGCTCGGCGGTGAGTAGCGTGTTGCGTGCGGAGTTTTCGAAGTAGTGCTTCTTGAGTTTGCTCAGGACGTGCGGCGGTACGAGATCTGATGCATGTTGTTGAAGCTGAACATAGACGAGCGGAATAATCGAATGGCGCCGCGCGAGTTGAAACACGTACTCCCAATCAATCTCACCAGCACTCGTCCGCGCACAACAAAGCAATAAATCAGCCGCGGATTTACGCGGATAAACGCTGATCTGATCCGCGTTCATCTGCGTAAATCCGCGGCTAAAAATATTACTCATTGACCTTGAGCACTGCGAGGAAGGCTTCCTGCGGGATCTCGACGCGGCCCACTTTCTTCATCCGCTTCTTGCCTTCTTTCTGCTTCTCGAGGAGCTTGCGTTTGCGCGTGATGTCGCCGCCGTAGCACTTCGCGATCACGTTCTTTCCGAGGGCCTTCACCGTCTCACGCGCGATCACCTTGTTTCCAATCGCGGCCTGAATCGGCACCTCGAACAGTTGCCGCGGAATTAGCTGTTTCATCTTCTCCGCCAGCACACGCCCTTTTTGCTGCGCCGTGCTGCGATGCAGAATCAACGACAATGCATCAACCGGTTCGCCCGCCACGAGCACGTCGAGCTTGACGAGGTCACTTTCCCAGTAACCCGCGAGGTTGTAATCGAGCGACGCATAACCACGCGACACGGATTTCAGTCGATCGTAAAAATCCAACACGATTTCATTCAGCGGCAGCTCATACGTCAGCATCACGCGATTCGACGTGATGTACTCAAAACCTTTTTGCAAACCGCGCTTCTCTTCGAGCAACGGAAGAATGCCGCCGAGATGTTCATCGGGCGTGAGAATGACGGCGCGAATCACCGGCTCTTCAATCTTCGCGATGCGGCCCGGATCCGGCATCTTCGCGGGGGAGTCGATCTCGAGAACCTGGCCGTCCGTCGTCGTCACGACATAACGCACGCCGGGCGCAGTGGTGATCAGATCGAGATTAAACTCACGCTCCAATCGCTCCTGCACGATCTCCATGTGCAGCAAACCGAGAAAGCCGCAGCGAAATCCGAAACCCAGCGCTGCTGAAGACTCAGGCTCGTAAAAGAACGACGCATCGTTGAGCCGCAACTTGTCGAGCGCATCCCGCAGCTCTTCATACTGGGCCGTGTCGACCGGATACAATCCGGCAAACACCATCGGCTTGATCTCCTGATAACCCGGAAATGGTTCTTTCGTCGGTCGCGCAGCTTCAGTCACGGTGTCGCCGATCTGCACGTCAGCGACAGCCTTGATGGACGCGGTGAGAAAACCGACTTCGCCGACGCTCAGATGATCGATCGGCGTTGGCGTCGGTCGATTAACGCCGAGCGTTTCCACCTGATAGTCGCGATAAGCATTGAAGAAACGGATCTTCATGCCGGGACGAATCGTGCCGTCGATCACGCGAAACAGAACGATCACGCCGCGATACGAGTCGTACCACGAATCGAAGATCAACGCTTTGAGCGGCGCGTTCGGATCGCCTTTCGGTGGCGGAATGTCACGCACGATCGCTTCAAGCACTTCGCTCACGCCCTGACCTGTCTTCGCGCTGGTAAGGATCGCGTTGTGAGTTTCGAGACCGATGAAGTGTTCGATCTCTTCGATCGCTTTTTCAGGCTCAGCGCCCGGCAAGTCGATCTTATTGATCACTGGGATCAGCTCAAGGTTGTTTTCGATCGCGAGATAAGTATTCGCGAGCGTTTGTGCTTCCACGCCTTGCGAAGCGTCGACAATCAACAACGCGCCTTCACACGCCGAAAGCGATCGCGAGACTTCGTAAGAGAAATCGACGTGACCCGGCGTGTCGATCAGGTTGAGCACATACCGCTCGCCGTTCTGCGCTTTGTAATCGAGCCTGACAGCGTGCGCTTTGATTGTGATGCCGCGCTCGCGCTCGAGGTCCATGTTGTCGAGCACCTGGTTTTCCATCTCGCGTTCAGACAGAGCCCCGGTGAGCTCGAGCAGGCGGTCGGCGAGCGTCGACTTACCGTGATCGATATGAGCGATGATCGAGAAATTGCGAATTCGCGAAGGATCCATCTTTGCTAAAACTTATTCTATGTGCGCGTTAATGTAAGCACGCGCTTTTTCCTGCGTATTGATCGTGCTGATGAACTCACGGTTGCGTATCGACCAGCTAACCTGTTCGATGACGAACTGCTGATAGTTATCGCCCGGGGTGAAGTCGTCTTCCATTATTCCGATCTTAACCGATATACGTCGCAGCAACTCCTGGTCACCAACGACAAGCCCGGCTGCATACAGCTTGTGCTTGTCGTCGTCAGACATTGAAGACGATGAAGTTGATGACGAGTTAGAGTTAGACGAGTTGTCGTTGTCGTTCCTGTTCGTCGTGAAATCTGAATTGTCATTCGAATTGGAATTGGAATTGCGATTTGTGCTGACGTTGAAATTGTAGTTGCGATTGGTTGCGGCGCTTCTCATGAAGTAATAAATAAGACCGCCGGCGATCGCGACCACAATCAAACCCAAACAGCCTGCGCCACCACAACCGAGAGCAATCTTCTGATTTCGATTCATTCTTTTTCCTTTTCAAGTAGAGTTAGCCACACAAAAGCACAAAAGAACGTAAATCAGTTATCTAATAGTCTTCATCCAGGCGACGCAACGCGTCAGATGATCGTGCATGGTTCGAGCGTCGTCTTTATGAATATCGCCGTGACCGGGCAAGACCCACTCAAATTCGTAACTCAGAAGTTTTTCCATCGAGCGCGTCTGCTCGGGCCACGAGTACCACGACACGCTGCGAAACGCCGTCAGCGTTCGGCGTGCAGGTGACCAGGCGAGGTGATCGCCGGTAAAGAGAAACTTGTTGCGATAAAGAAAGACGACGTGACCACGTGTGTGCCCCGGCGTGGGAATCACACGCCAGTCGTCGTCGAGTTGCACCGGCTCTTCGCCGCGAATTACGTGCTCGACACCGAGTCGGTTCGCGCCGTCGTCAGCATGCATCAGTCGTTCGCAATTGAATCTATCGCGAAACAACTTGTGCGCGGCAACGTCGTCTTTATGCGTGAGCAGCATTTGACTGACGCCGCCCATCGCTTCGATCTGCTTCACGAGTTGACTAGCAAACCTTGGCGAGTCGATCAGGATGTTGCCGCCTTCACTTTCGGGACGAACGATCAAATAACTCCAGGCGCCGAAGCTGTCTTCTGACGTGAAGCCGCAGAAGTAAACGTTGTCTTCGAGCAGCATCGGAAACGCGTCGATGCCGAGATGCGCGTCGTGTCGTTCGATTGCGCCGATCGAGCCGGTCGGACACGCGACGAGGGCCATCATCGCGAGCTGCGTCTCATCGTCTGTATCGGGTTGGTGATAGACACTGCACTGGTCGCCATGATCGCGAAAGATCGTGGGCGCGAGTTGACTACACGTATCGCAATCGATGCACGTGGAGTCAACAAAGAAGTCGCCAGGGACGTTCTCAGGTAAACGTTGTTGCAGGCTCGCCACGAAGACATAGTAGCCACAAAAAGGCACAAAAGTCACAAAAGCCAAAACCTGAATTCAGCTTTTGTGCTTTTTGTGCCCTTAGTTTTGTGGCTTTTGTGTACTAAAGATCGTACTCGTTGATTAGGCGATGTAAGTAAGATCTGCTGATCCCCAGCTTCTTCGCAGCGGCTACTTTGTTTCCTTCAGACTGCAACGCGCTCTTGATCATGCGGCGCTTGAGGGCCTCGACGGCGCCTTCCAGAGTGCTCTCGTCACCAGGCGTCGTTCCCGGCAAGACGCGCAGCATTTTCTCCGGCACAAACTCCAGCCCAAGCGTTGAGCTGCTGCTGAGCACTACCAACCGCTCGATCAAGTTCTCCAGCTCACGCACATTCCCCGGCCAGTGATAATCGAGCAGGACTTCAACCAGCGCCGGTTCAAGCTCCAGTGTCGACTGTCCATACTTCTGCGCCGACTTCGCTGCAAAGTGCGCCGCAAGAATCGGAATGTCATCAGGACGCTCACGCAATGGCGGCAGCACGAGCGGCACCACATTCAGCCGGAAAAACAGATCCTGCCTGAACCGATTTGCAGCAACTTCCTTCTCGAGATCACGATTCGTCGCGGCGATCAATCGTATGTCGACGGTTAAAGTCTTCGTCCCACCGACGCGCTCAAACTCACGCTCCTGCAACACACGCAACAACTTTACCTGCACCGCCGCACTCAAATCCCCGATCTCGTCGAGAAAAAGCGTGCCACCGTCAGCAAGCTCGAAGCGGCCTTTGTGACTTTGCGTGGCGTTAGTAAATGCGCCCTTTTCGTGACCAAATAGCTCGGATTCAATCAACGCCTCGGGCAGCGCCGCACAACTCACCGCCACAAACGGTCCATTCGCCCGCGGACTCTCCTGGTGAATCGCGCGCGCCAGCATCTCTTTGCCGGTGCCATTCTCGCCGCTCAACAACACGGTCGCGCTCGTTGCCGCAACTGACCGCGCCTGCTTCAACACGCGTTCGAGCGCCTGGCTTGTTCCCGTCAAATGTGCGAACCCGGGCGGGCGCGACAACTCTTCGCGTAGTCGTCGATTCTCGATCTCCAGTGTCCGCATGCGCGCGGCCTGGTTGACGATGTGCAACAACTCCGCCGGATCGAGCGGCTTCTCAAAGAATCCGTACGCCCCACGCCTCACAGCCTCCAGCGCGGCGCGTTTCGAATCACTGCCGGTAATCACCACAACCTGCAAAGGCGGATCCTGCGCGCGCGCGACATCGATCAACGCGAGTCCCTCGGCGATGTCGTCAATGTGTGGAGGCAGGTGCAGATCGCTCACGACAACATCGATCAGTTCGTTGTTGATTTGCGCACACGCTTCTTCGCGAGACGATGCTTGCAGCACTTGATAATCAGAGGTTAACGCCCAGAAAAGACCACTACGCACTGCGTCATCGTCATCGACAACCAGTACGGTGCCTTTAGGTTGGGATTGGTGGGTCATCTTTTCCTACAAAATCGCTTTCCGCAGAACAGATCGGGCGCACACGTATGCTCACGTTAATTTCCTGGGCAGCACTGCAGAGGAACAGGCGTAATCGGTATGCCTTGTGGAAGGGCTTTGCCGCACCCTTCTTAATTACGCCGGTCGTGTGGAATCGATGGTAGCACGACGCGAAATGTGGTTCCAGCGCCTTCGACTGAATCTACTTCGATCGACCCGCCACTCGCTCTTATCACTTCACGACAAGTGTATAGCCCGAGACCGATGCCGGTTCTCTTGGTCGTGGCGAATGGACGAAAGAGTCGAGTGTCGATGAACTGTCGAGACATTCCGCGGCCAGTGTCGCTGACTGCGAACGTCGGCGCACCGTTCGCGGTCTGGCCCGCTTCGATCGTGAGCGTGCCGCCTTTCTCCGTCATCGCTTCGAGAGCGTTGAGGACCAGGTTCTCGAGCACTTCTTCAACACGCGCCGCGTCAGCGAGTGCGTAAAGGCTCGGTGGCAGTCTCGTAACGATCGAATGTTTGCTGCGCTGAGGTTCGGCCGTGATTGTGATGACACGTTGAATGATCGGAATGAGATCGACGTTCGTGGGTCGCTTGTGTTCACCGCTGAGACTGGTCATCGGACGCGAAAGCCGGGCCACGAGCGCTTTCAGTTTGTTAGTCGCACTGGTGAGTCCTTTCAAAGCATCGGCGCGAAACTGAGGGTTGTCGAAATGACGCTCCATGTTACCGACAGTCAACGACAGACCTTCGATCGCATTCTTCAGATCGTGTGTGAGCATGGCTGAGAGACGCATGAACGACTCAAACTGTCGCGTCTCTTCTTCGCGTGCGATTTGAGCGCGCAACTGATCTGTCACGACGTTGATGTTGTCAGCGAGACTGCGAAAGTCGTCACTCGATTCGAGCAGGATGCGACGGTTGAACTCGCCTTTTGCGATTGCCGATACGTCTGCTGATACCTGTTCGATACCTTTCGATCTTTGTTGCACGTGCTGCTCGAGAAGAAACGCGGCGCCCGCGGCAAACAGCAATGCCAAAACCAATCCCGCGATTCCCCATCGATGTGCACTCGAAAGCGCTGCGGATCGATCGCGCGCAACTGCTACGGCGACGTTTAGCTGCGGCAGCGGTGAGTAAGCTGCGAGATATGAACCGGCTGATGATTTGAACTCACGAACGCCGCTGTCGTTGTTTGTCATGGCGTTCGCGATCGTGTTGAAGCCTGGTAATGCCTGGTTGACTTGCAAATCTTTGAGTGAACGATTCGAGTGGTAGACGATCTTTCCGGATCGGTCTACTGCCATGACCATCAGTTGACTCGACTTACTTTCCAGGCCGCGCGCCGCGCTGGCAAACAAGTTGTCGAGGCTGAGTATGCCGATGACCGCCCCGATGATGCTTGTGCCTTTCTCGTCGTGGATGGGTGCTGAGTATTCGTTGGTTTTGCCGGCGCGGTCGAGCCGCTCGAGCGTAACGTTACCCTGCGTTTCCCAAACGTGCGGATCGGGCTCTGTGACTTCCATTCCGGGAGAGTTATCATGCGTGGTCCATTCGCCTTCACCTCGTCGAAAAACAAAGGGACGCCGGTCGCGATTAAATATAGTCAAACTCTCAAACTCTCTCATCGGCGGCAGTGTCTTCAACGTCAAGTACATGCCCTGTGGGTAAACGTCGATCCGCTCTTTGTCTGAGACGATGTCCTGCACGTCTCGCATCATGCTCAGACGAAGGACGTCGCTCTTCCGTGCGCGAAGTTCCGCGTCAACAGCGACATTGAAGGCATGTAGATCGTTCTGCACGATTGCGCCGGCGGTTGAATCGACGCTGCGAAGTCCGTTCCAATAGTTGAGTCCGGCGAGCAGCAGGAGAGGTATGGCGCAGAGGCATGAGTAGGTGAGAAAGGGTTTGCGGCGAGTCATTGTCTCAAGCTCGCTTACGACCGAACTCGTTCAGCAGCGGCGCGAGCGTCTCAATAATCTGATCGTGAGAAATACAGTTGCTGGCGACCAGCCCATTGCGATTTTGGACGTCAGGAACGTTGTAGTTCAAAGGATGACCGAAAAGATCGGTCATGCGCCCGCCCGCCTCCCTCAGGATGACTTCGGGCGCGCACGTGTCCCACTGCTTCGTGCGCCCTGACAGATGGATGTAAACGTCGCACTGTTGCTCGATGATCAGGCCGATCTTGATTCCCACTGAGCCACGTTGCACTTCGTCCTTGAAGCCGAATCGCGTGACGACCTGGTTCATGCGTGGGCTGCGATGAGAGCGGCTCGCGGCCAAACGCATCTCGGAAAGGCTTTTATGATCGGAAACTCTTGCTTGTTCGGGTTCGAACTCTGGACGCTCGATCCATGTCCCGCCGCCATGAACGGCGCGATAGAGCACGCCGGGCAGCGGTTGATAGACCACGCCAAGGATGCATTGACCATTATTAGCAAGGCCGATCTGGACCGCGAAATCGCCGTTGCCGTCGATGAAGCCGTTCGTGCCGTCGAGCGGATCGACCATCCAAACGCGCGACTTTTCGAGACGGCGTTCCGTGTCGACCGATTCTTCCGCGAGGATGCCGTCGTCGGGGAATTCGCGTTTCAAGCCGGTGACGATCAGCTCGTTGGCGATCATGTCGGCCTGGGTAACAGGCTCGCTGTCGTCGTCGTAGTTTTTCTGTTTGACATGAAGCGGCCCCTCGTAGTGCTCAAGGATCGCAGCACCCGCCACGCGCGCCAACTCGCAGGCGACACGCAGTTCATGCTCGTAGTCTCTTTGTTCTGGAGAAATGGTCATTTAATTTGAAGAACAAGTCAGGAAGAGGGGCTTGCCTCCGCTCGTCGAATCCAAGTCACAGCGGGGGCAAGCCCCTCTTCCTGACATGTTCTATTTCATCTTTTCTAACTCACCTGCCTCGCGCACGGCCGCAACAGTTTCCTCGATGTCGGCTTTCGTCGTCCGAAAGTTCGTGATGCAGGCTCGCAGCGCGAATTTCCCATTCACTGTCGCATTCGACAAATACGCGCGGCCACCCTTCTGCACTGTTTCCATGATGCGTTCATTCAAACGATCCAGTTCCGCATCACGCGCGACATACCGGAAACAACAGATACTCAACTCCACCGGCGCCAACAACTCTAAATCATCCGCCTTCGAAACCAGCTCGCCCATGTACGCCGCGAGCGCGATATCTTCACTAATCGCTGCGGCGATGCGTCTACTGCCGTAATACTGCAATGTCATCCAAACCTTCAGCGCCCGGAAACGTCGCGAAAGCTCCACCCCATAATCCCAAAACGCAAAAGCCTCCTCGTCCGCGTATCCATGCGTCTTGATGTAGTCGGCGTCTTCACTGCTGAACGGCGTGCGCGCCGCATCCGCGTCACGAAACAGCAAACAACCCGCGTCGACCGGAACGTAAAGCCACTTGTGCGGATCGAGTGAAACCGAATCAGCGCGCTCGAGACCGGCGAACAGATGTTTCTTCCGTTCATCCAACGAACCAGGCGCGCCGTAAGCACCATCGACGTGAAACCAGAGATCGAATTCAGCCGCGACATCCGCCAATTCACTCAGCGGATCAACGACACCGGTGTTGACGGTTCCCGCACTGCCAACGACACAAAACGGCCGCAAGCCTTCGCGACGATCGGCCACGATTTTCTGACGCAACAGATCGACGCGCATCCGCTGCCGCTCGTCGCACGCGATCACGCGCACTTGATCGCGTCCGAACCCGAGAATATCCGCGGCTTTCGCGATCGACATGTGAACTTCTTCAGATGCATAAACCGTCATCGGTGGACCGGAATTCCAGAGCCCGCGGCTCGAAGTGTCGATACCCGACTTGCGCCGATGCGCTATCAGCAGCGCGATCATGTTTGCCATCGAGCCGCCGCTCGTTAACAATCCCTTCGCGTCGCGATCGTAATCGATAAGCCGCCCAAGCCAGCGCACGACCAATCGCTCGATCTCGGTGCCCGCCGAGCCGGAACGCCAGCACGTGATGTTTGAGTTGAGCGCCGACGCGATCAGATCTGCGTACGCGCCGACCGGCGTGGACGGCGATGCGACATAACCGAAGAATCGCGGGTGGCCGTTGTGACGGCTGAGATCCATGATCGTGCGGCACTCGCCGATCAGTTGCTCGAGTGGTCGTCCTTCGCTGGACAGCTCGCTGTCGATCGCCGCGAGTGTTTTGCCGGCGTGATTTTCGGCGCGCACCTGACGTTCGGAGATCGTTGTCAGATACTCGAAAACGAGTTTCGTCGACTCGGATGAAATCTGCTGGAGGTCGTCTTCGTTAACATCAAGCGAAGACTGCGTTCGTAATGACATTGTGGTCACAAGCTAACATATCCTGTTAACATTCGCTCGCTATGCCAGCTAAACACCTTTCATCGATGGGCATCGGCACGTATCTTGGTAACGCGGACGCAGCCACCGACCTAAGCTACACGCGCGCGATCGTTCGCGCCGTGCAGCTCGGCGTCAACGTGATCGACACCGCAGCGAATTATCGTTTCCAGCGAAGCGAGCGCTCGATTGGCGAAGCCCTGAAGATACTCGCGAACGAGCACGGCATCGCGCGCGAAGAGCTCTTCATCTGCACGAAGGGAGGCTACCTGCCGTTCGACGGCGCGCCGCCGCAAAGTGTGGCTCAGTATGTGAACGAGACTTTCGTGAAGCCGGGTATTGCTTCGTTCGACGACTTCGTCGGTGGCAGTCATTGCATGACGCCGTCGTATCTTCAGAGTCAGATCGATCAGTCGTTGCGAAACATGGGGATCGATGGTGTTGACGTTTATTACATTCACAATCCTGAGTCGCAGTTGCCGTACGTTTCGGAAGAGGAGTTTTATGCGCGGTTGAAGCGGGCGTTTGAGCGTCTCGAAGAGAATCGCAAACAAGGCAAGCTGGCGCATTATGGTGTGGCGACGTGGAATGGATTTCGTATGCCGCCGAATTCGGGCCAGCATCCTTCACTCACACGTATGGTTGACCTCGCGCGTGAGGTTGGTGGCGAGGAGCACGGCTTTCATTTCATACAACTGCCGTTCAACGTCAGGATGCCTGAGGCCAAGAGTGTTATTGAAGAGGCGCAGCGACTCGGTGTATCTGTCATTACGAGTGCGTCACTCTTGCAGGGACGTATTCCACCGCAACAGGCGATCGAGTTTGTTCGTTCCACACCGGGGATTACGACGGCGCTTATAGGCATGAGTCGCGTAGAACATGTGGAAGAAAATTTAGCCACGGATTTGCACGGATGAACAGCGCGGATCGATACAGATCATTCTCGGAGTTTTGGCCCTTCTATGTGTCCGAGCACAGCCGGCCGGCGACGCGTTGGTTGCATTTGATTGGGACCACCGCGGGCATTGCGTTGTTGATCTATTTGATTGCGATCGGAAAATGGTGGCTGTTCTTTCTGGGTTTTGTACCGGGTTACGGCTGCGCGTGGCTGGCGCACTTTTTGATCGAGAAGAACAAACCCGCCACATTCAAATACCCGCTCTGGTCATTCATGGGCGACTACAAAATGATCACACTGATGCTCACCGGCCGCATGGGCGCCGAGGTCAAAAAGCTTGCGCGGTAACGTCCCTATCCCCGAAATTCCATTCGGCGAAGACCTCTGGCTGATTGTGCTCGTCACTTCGGTCCGCGAGCGTCGCACGCAACAGGGCCGTCTCTTCTGCGATGCCTCCGCACGCAACGCCACTGGCACGATTGCGCTCAAGATCTGGGGCGAGACACTCGAAACTCAAAAAGAGATCAAACCCGGTCTCTGGGGCATCACCGGCAAACTCGAAACATTCCAGGATCGCTCGCAGTTCGTCGTTGCTGAGTATCGTCCGGTTACGCTCGAGCAATATCGTGAACATCAGAAAGCTGAGCCGCAACTTCCGCGCGCGTACACCATCGACATCGAAACACTAACGCTGCCCGACTTCCGCGAACGAGTCGGTGCACAACTCGAGCGCTCGATGCGACTCGGTAACATGCGCGTCGAGCAACAGCAGCGATATCTAGAAGACATCGCCGCGGAGGAAGAGCGTTGCTACGCGCTCGGTGCGTTGAGCGCTACGTCGGGGCGCGTGTTGTCGATCGCGCTGCATGTCGGTTCGATTGCGGGTCTGGAGTTTCCCGGGCTTGGTCCGGAAGACAGCGAGCACGTGTTTGGTATCGACAAGTACGGTTACGAAGAGGACGAGAAGGAAGCGCTTCAGAATTTTCTAACGATGATGAAGGACTTCGATCCCGATTGTGACGAGCTCGTAGGGCATAACATCATCGGGTTCGATCTGCCGTTCATCTTCCAACGCTGCCTCGCGCACTCGATCAAGGCGCGGCCGTTCGTGAATCTGGGTGAGTACAACGTGCGCGGTGTTTTTGACACGATGCATCGCTGGTGGCTCGGGGCGAAGCGGCACGTCAGTCTCGATGACGTTGCGTTTGCGCTCGGGATCGAGTCGAGCAAGACTGCGGATGTTGAAGGCAGCAAAGTGTTTGATCTCTATCAGGCGGGGCGACTCGATCTCATCCGCGAATACAACCTCAACGACGTTCGTGTAACACGCAAGATCTACGAGCGCATGGTCGCGAGCTTCGGAAGGTAAATTTCTCACACGGCGACGCAACGGCGCAGCGAAAGCCGCAAAGACTTCGTTGCGCCGTTGCGCGGCCGCGTGAGAAAAACCCACCTAATTGCGGTTGTTGGCGCAATCGTAAACAAGATGATGTGATATAGTTAGCGCCCATGGAAATCGTCTTCCCCGTGTCGATGCTGGCGCTTGGCCTCAGCATCGGCGCATTTTCCGTTTGGTTTATTACACGGACAAAACTGAAATACGAATTTGACCGCGGTCGCACGCACGGTGAAACCGAGCGCGCCGTGCTGCAAACACGTCTCGAAGAAGAACGCAAGGCCAACCAGGAAAAGATCACGCTCATCAACACCGCCGAAACCAAGCTCGCCGACGCCTTCAAAGCGCTTTCAGCCGACGCGCTCCGCAACAACAACCAGTCGTTTCTCGATCTCGCGAAACAAAACCTCGAAGCGTTTCAACAAAACGCGAAAGGCGAGCTCGAACGCCGCCAGAGCGCGATCGGCGACTTGATCAAGCCACTCAAAGAATCCCTCGAAAAAGTCGATGGCAAGATCGGTGAGCTCGAAAAGAACCGCGTCGGCGCGTACTCAGAGTTGCGCGAGCAGGTGAAAGCCCTCGCTCAATCGCACTCACAACTTCAGTCAGAGACAGGAAACCTCGTCAAAGCTTTGCGTGTGCCGCATGTTCGCGGCCGCTGGGGCGAGATTCAGTTGCGCCGCGTCGTCGAGCTCGCGGGCATGCTGCAATACTGCGACTTCGTCGAACAGGAAACAGTCGCGACGGAAGAGAGTCGCATTCGTCCTGACTTGATCGTGCGTCTGCCGGGTAATCGCACGATCGTCGTCGATTCGAAGGTCCCGTTTGATGCGTTCTACGAGTCGATCTCGACGACTGACGACGAGGTTCGCACCAGCCGGTTGAAGGATCACGCGCGACTGGTCAGAACACACATTCAGTCGCTGAGTCGCAAGTCTTACTGGGAAACGGTGCAGCCGACGCCGGAGTTTGTCCTCTTATTTCTGCCCGGCGAAACGTTTTACAGTGCGGCACTCGAAAACGATCCTAAGCTGATCGAAGACGGCGTCAGCCAGGGCGTGATCATCGCGACGCCGACGACGCTGATTGCATTGCTGAAAGCGGTGTCGTACGGTTGGCGGCAGGAACAGATGGCCGACAACGCGCAGGAAGTGAGTAACCTGGCGAAGACGCTTTACGATCGACTGCGCGTGTTTACAAATCACTTCGACGACATCGGCAGAAACCTCGACCGCGCACTCGACGCCTACAACAAAGGCGTGCGCTCACTCGAGTCGCGCGTGCTCGTCACGGCGCGGCGCTTCAAAGAGCGTGGCGCGATCGCCGGTGAAGAGATCGAAATACTCGAGCCAGTCGACAAAGGAGCCCGATCGCTGACCCGAGACGATGGCGGACTGTTCCCCGAAGAAGACATGCCGCTGCTCAAGGCAAAAAGCGCCGCTAAAAGCGCAAGTAAATCCGCGTCATCCGCGTAAATCCGCGTTAAGTTTTTAGTCTGTGAACGAGATCTGGTTAGGCCCGCTGCTCAACGACAACCGCGCTCTACTCATCGAGCGTTGCGCTAAATTCCTAGCCAATAACCAGAGCGACGCGTTTATCTATCTCGCCGCGTCGTATCCGCTACTCGAACGAGTCACACAAGAGCTGCTCGACGGACAACGCACACGCGGCGTTTGGGGCGAGCTTCCGGTCTATCTGTTTCGCGGCCTCGTGCGTCGCGTACTCTACTCGGCGGTTGACGAGAACGGTCACAACCTTCCGCCACGCATTCCGATCGATCGAGACGAGCTGCCGTTGAAGCGCAGTTTGATTTCACAACTACTGCTGCAACTGCTCGCTAATAATCAATTGAAGGCATTCGCGCCACTCGCGACACGCGAAGGTTGCGTCAACAGCATCTCCACCCTCCTCGGCGAAATCCAGCGCGCCGCGCGAACACCCGCCGAGCTCGCAGACATCCTTAACGCGCGCGCAAAAGATCTCGAAAAAGGAAACGGCGCCACGCGCGGCATCACGCAGCTCGATTTCGACAAAGAGATCTCGCTCATCTATTCAACTTACACCGAGCTTCTCGACGGCAGTCTGTTCACTGAAGAAGACGCCGAGCAGCTTCGCGCGCTCTGGATCCTGCGCGGGATGATCGATCAGCACTGGGTAAAAGCGCCGTGGCTCTCGAACGTGCAGCTTTTGGTCATCGACGGCTTCTTCGATTTCACTCCCGTGCAAGGCGAGATCCTGCGACAACTGATTCCGCTGCTCCCGCAAACGATCGTCAATCTCAATCACGACGACAGCAATCCCGAAATCTTCACGCCGTTTCAGGAGACGATCGGACAATTCGAAAGCATCGCGAGGTTTGACCAGGTATACAGTCGCGATTACGTGGCCACGGGCGGCGTCCTCGCTGAGTTGCGCGAAAACCTCTTCAACCCACTGACATCGTCGGATAGCACAGAACCGAGCGCGGTAGCGCCGGGTCAACCATCCAATCAAAGCGCTCTGGACGGAAGTGGGCCCGGCGCTACCGCGCTCGGTTCTGTGCATTCCATCCGGTATCTCGAATGCGGCGATCGCGACACCGAGATCCGCACGATAGCGCGCGAAGTCAAACGCCTCGTATTGGTTGAGAATTACGATCTCGCCGAGATCGCGCTCGTCGTTCGTCAACGCGCCACGTATGGACCAACGATCA
>DATFDT010000290.1:0-13825 GCA_035251975.1 Pyrinomonadaceae bacterium
TCTCGCTGCCAGTGTGATGGACTGGCGCCACATCCGGCACGTACCGGTTGAAGATCAGGAAGGCCGGTTAGTGGGTTTGATCACTCATCGTGGTCTGCTTCGCATGATGCTTAAGAATGCGAACCATTCGAAACTAACCACTGTTCGCGAAATCATGCTGACAGACCCACTCACAGTCTCCCCCTCAACCTCGTCACTGGAAGCCATAGATCTCATGCGCAAGAATCGCGTGGGCTGTCTTCCGGTTGTTGATAACGAGCAACTAGTCGGCATCGTCACCTCCTACGACTTCCTGGAAGCCAGCGCCAAACTCTTCCACCAACACCTCAGTAAGGAGCAACCAGAAAGCCGCTCCTCTGCCGCAGGTACGTAATCTCACCAACGGCGGTTGGTGGATACCTTCAATTCCTTTCTACACCACACCTCGCCCCCTGAATAATCTCAGCAACGGCAGTTGGTGGTTCCTTCAGATCCTCTCTAAGGCAGCGGAATCTTGCGCACGATGATATCCGGCTGCGAATTATTACCCGCCGCGCCGCGGAAAACTCTCCAATAGTCCATTTCTCCGCTTGGCATAAGCGTTGCCCAACGAGGATAGCTGATATTTCAGCCAGGACCTGACATGCCGAGCGCGCAAAAGATAGAAATCGATAAATTCGACGGGCTGCCGATGAATCAAGCGGAAACCGATTCCCCTTCGTTCCTCCAGGCCATTCACGCTGCGAATGTCAGCAACCTGAGTCTTCTGCACCCCCGCGGAAAGATCCTGTTCGCGGAAGGTGAACCCGCTCGCGGCGTCCACGTCCTGCGAACAGGCCGGGTAACCGTGTCGATCTCGTCAAGTGAAGGACGCGTGGTGATACTGCGTCTCGCGCAAGCAGGCGACGTGCTCGGCTTGAACTCAGTACTACAAAACGGCGCTTACGAAACGACGGTCAAGGCGCTCGAACCATGTCGCACTGATTTCATTTCATGCGGCGAATTGATCGAACTGATGCGTAAAAGCCAGACCGTCACTCACGCAATCACAAAAATACTGAGCCGGCAACTGGCAGAACTTACAAACCGGGCCAGGTCTTTAGTCTTACCGCAAACGGCCGCCGCCAGACTGGCCAGACTCTTGCTTGAGTTAAGCAACGAGAATGGCGTCGACAAGTTTTTTACACATGAAGAGTTCTCGCAGATGATCTGTTCTTCGCGCGAGACCGTGACGCGACTACTGATAAATCTTGAAAATCGGCAAATTATTAGCGTAAGATGCGGCAGCATCCTGATACGCGACCGAGCCACTTTACAGACGATCGCCTCCGTCTGAATGTGACGCTCATCACATCTTCTAACAAGGTCAGTAACCTAGAATGACGAGGTCAAGGTCTGTCAGTCGTCGAATACTCAAACGTGGGAGCTTAAGATGAGTAGGTTCTTTAAAGCACTCCTGATCTGTGGCTTAGTTTTCGCCGCGCTCGGTTGGATCAGCTACCGCAATCCTTCCCAATCAGCGCCGGCAAACCAGGTCCAAGTCGCAAAGTTCAAATCTGAAGATTACGTCGGCAGCGACGCGTGTAAAGACTGCCACGAGGATCAGTTCAAGAACTTCTCACACACTTCCCACGCTCAGCTCACAAAGATCTCGAGCTGGAAAGAGAAGGTGACGGGCTGCGAGTCGTGCCACGGTCCAGGCAAGGCCCATATCGAGGAAGGTGATCCGAAGAAGATCATCTCGTTCAAGAATAAGTCTCCGAAGGAAGCCTCCGAGACGTGTTTAGTCTGTCACTCCGGCCGGGAAGAACACAACAACTTCCGTCGCGGCGAGCACTGGCGCAACGACATCGGCTGTATCGACTGTCACTCGGCCCATTCGCCACCGACCGGCCGGCAACTCGCAGCTTCGAACGTCTTTGTCTCCAAGGCAAACGCACAGAAGCCAGGCTTTGCCGACATACGCCTGCTCCGAAACAGCGAGCCACAGCTTTGCATGAATTGTCACAGCGAGACCAAGCACCAGTTTAACCTGCCGTTCCACCACAAGGTGCTGGAAGGCGCGATGAGGTGCAGCGACTGTCACAATCCGCACGGCGGCTTTGAGCTCAAACAAACGCGACTGGCCACCGGCGCCGATGCCGCTTGTATCAAGTGTCATGCAGACAAACAAGGACCTTTTGTTTACGAGCATGCTCCCGTTAAGACAGAAGGATGCATTGCGTGTCACACACCACACGGCTCCTCCAATCCACGTTTGTTGATTACGAGCCGCGTTGCACAACTTTGTCTGACCTGCCATAGCGTCGCGCATGGTGTCGGGGCGGAGGAGCCCGCAGGTCCGCAGCACAACCTGAACGCGCAATACGGGAACTGCACGAATTGCCACATCAAGATTCACGGGTCTCGCACGAGTCCTGTCTTTTTCCGTTAACGATTAGAGGGCCGCAAAAGGCACAAAATAGAGGATTGGGCCATGAGCACGAAGCAAAAGATTTCGCTGCAACTGATCGGGTTGGTGATGGTCCTGAGCGTAGCGTTCGGAGTAGTTGCGCAACAACCGTCACCCTCACCTACCCCTAAGAACTCTGATTCATCTGATACACCGCCCGAACAAGGCGAAAAGGCTGGGGACTATACGGCTATTGGGAGTGTGGAATTTGGCTATCGCGGACTCAGTGTTGACGGTGATCTCAACAAGTATCAAAGCGATCTTAACTACAAGGCCGGGCCGCGACTCTTCGACAGTTCTTTCCTGCTCAGGTCAAGTGACGGCAAAGGCTCTCTGTTCGAAACGTTCCTGGTTAACTCAACCGGCTGGGGCGCCGATCCGCAGGGTAACGTGCGCGTGAATGTCGAACAGCCCGAGTGGTATCGCTTCGATGCCACTTACCGCCGGTTCAAGTATTTCCGCTTCCTTAACAACTTCGCCAATCCAAACTGGGTATTCAGTCCGGCGAATTTTAGCGTGCCCCCCAAGCTCACGACCGGAGAACATGGCGCCGACACGAGAGTAAAGTTAGGAGATTTCGATCTAACTCTCCTGCCGAAGAATGAGCGTATTCGCTTTAATATCGGTTTCTCACCCGAACGCTACAGTGGTCCAGCCTTCACGAACTATCACGCGGGCGGCAATGAATTCAACTTCCTGACGCAGGTTGAATCTCGCGCCAACGATTTCCGTGTAGGCGCAGACGGTAGACTCGGGCCAGTGAACTTTTCGTTCTTACAGGGTTTCCGGCGCTTTCGTGACGACAGTGTGGTCGATCTTGGCGTGACGCCGGGAATAAATCTCAATCCGACCGCAGCTAGTTTGACCAGTTTCGATCGCAACGAACCGGCGCGCGGCAGTGTCAACTACACGCGTTTCAGTTTACAAACACTCGTCGCGAACAAACTCGATATCACCGGTCGCATCATTTACAGCAAAGCCGAGCAGAACTATTCGTTTGCCGAGAGCCTTACCGGGCGAAACTGGAATCCACGCATCACCGGGTTTCCTCCGAGCCCGCCGGGAGCGACGCCAAACATTCTCAACCTGGGCCAATACGTTCTGACCGGCGACACTGAAAGACCAAACTGGCTCGGCAATCTCGGTCTGACGTGGCTGGCAACCGACAAGCTCCGGATCTCGAACACGTTCAGAGTGGAGACATTCGAAATCACCGGCTCGGCGCTGTTCAATGACTTCTTTTCTTTGACGCGCGGTGCGAGGACCGACACCATCGGTTTCAGCAATGCCAACGTCCTCACCAATACGGAGTATCGCAAGTTCCAAAACACGATCGAAGGTGACTACCAGTTTAACCCGCGCTACTCGATCCACCTCGGTTATCGATATGCAAATCGACGCGTGCGAGAGGCCATCAGCGGCTTCAACCTCGGCGCTAACCAACCGACCGCGCTCGTACCTTCGGACTTCACCGAGCACAACAACACGCACGCCATATTGGGCGGCTTCAAGGCGCAACCGGCGCGGGATTGGGTTCTTTATTTCGACGCCGAGCATGGCACCGCCGACAACGTATTCACGCGCATCGGCAATTACAACTACACCAACATCCGCGCAAAGAGCAGGTACAAGCCGACGTCACGGATCGGTTTCAATCTCGGGGTGATTACAAAAGACAATTCGAACCCGTCCGAGATCGCCGGTGTTTCGATCGAAGATTTCGGGGTCAACATAAAATCGCGGATTTTTACCTCGTCACTCGATTGGACCGCGTCGTCACGATTCTCCGTCAGCGGCGGTTACAACTATCATTGGATAAACAGCAAGGCCATAGTCGACTACTTCTTCAACAGCGTGCAGCATCCAGTGGGCAATAGTCTCTATATCGTGAGGAACAATTTCTTCTTCATCGAGACGGTTACGCGACTCGCTCCCCGGGCCACGCTGTTCGCGGCGTATCGAATAAATAAGGACACCGGTCAGGGAAATCGCGTCGCCAATCCGACCGGCAATCCCGGAACGTTGATCGCCTCGTATCCGATGAGTTATCAATCGCCCGAAGCGCGGCTTGCGATCAAGCTGCACGAGCGGCTCGATTGGAATGTCGGTTACCAGTATTACAATTACAACGAGAGCCCGATAGTTGGTCCCCGGCCACAGAATTACCACGCGCACCTGCCTTATACGTCGTTGCGCATCTACTTCGGCCGCAGGGAATAGCCGGGATAGTCAGGGAACCTGAGGGGCATTCCTTTAACTCGGAGCGTGCTAAGACTAACGACACTTTTGATTATTGGCTTTGGTCTGTCTGCGATCCCGGCGGCAGCACAGAGACGCGCACAGCCGCGCCTTGTTTACACGGACTTTTCTCATTCCACTCACGTCACGAAGCAAAAGTTGACTTGTGATTCGTGCCACAAGTTTCCCAGTGCTAACTGGAAAGCAGTTCGTAAAGGCGACGCGGCGTTTCCTGATGTAACGGAGTTCCCGAAACACGAGGCGTGTCTCAATTGCCACCGGCAGCAGTTCTTCGCACGCGAGCGACCGGCCCCGCAAATCTGTTCGAATTGTCATGTCGCAGTAACGCCGCGCAATACCGTGAGATTCCTGTTTCCGAGCCTCGGCGACGTGGCCGACGCTGCCAATCCACGACGCGATCGCGCCAGCGAGTTTGCAGTGCATTTTCCACATGAAACACATCTCGAGGTGGTCGGTCGCAATGCTCCGGGCTTCGAAAGAGACTGGAGCGCCAGGTTTGTTTCTGTTTCGTTGAAACAAGGACAGCAGCAGAAGCCGCAGGCAAACTGTGGGATTTGTCACCAGACGTATCAACCGCAAGGCGAGTCA
The DNA here is from genome assembly GCA_035251975.1 of Pyrinomonadaceae bacterium. Taxonomy (GTDB): domain Bacteria; phylum Acidobacteriota; class Blastocatellia; order Pyrinomonadales; family Pyrinomonadaceae; genus PSRF01. The sequence continues at coordinate 5,279 of DATFDT010000290.1, forward strand.
AGCGAAGAGTACGTAACCAAGCCGCCAAAGAAGCTGGGTGACGCATTCTGGTTGAAGAAGGGCACGTTCAAGTCTATCCCGACCAGTCACGCAGGCTGTTTCACTTGTCACAACGCCGAGTCGGGAATCGCACCGAATTCGTCTGACTGCCAGGTCTGCCACAAGCTTGCCAGTTTGACTGTCAAAACTGCCAGTGACTTTGATCCCGCTTTGCCTAAGACAATGGCCATCACTGATCGCGTCATGCTGAAGGCGTGGCAAAGACGAGTCTCTGCCGGCGCTTATCGCCATGAGGGTGGCATGCATCCCGACCTGGCTTGCACTGACTGCCATGTGCCGGCGCGGATGAATACAGTTGACCCGCAGACGCTCAAAGTTCCAGTGCGTTCCTGCGGCGGCGCCGAAGGTTGTCATGTGACGGCAACTTCGGACGAAGGTGGAGCTCTGAATTTCGAGATCGATCAAAAGAAGAAAGATCCGAGTTTTGTTTGCACGAAGTGTCACGTCGTCTTTGGTAAGCAGGGCGTGCCGGCAAGTCACATCAGTGCGCTCGCGAAACCGACTAATTAGGCACACATTCGTTGAGGTAATCGAAATGAAAGTTTTTACTATTCTGACTCTTGCTCTCGTCAGCGCGATGCTCGTCTTGAGCGGCTGGAATTCCTCGTTCCATGTTTCTGCTCAGGAAGGAAAGAAGCAACCTGACGTTCTCGTACTTGGGCCACAGGCAAAGTTGGGTGGAGTAAAGTTTAGTCACACCGATCACGTGACGAAGAATCGCAGTGTCGATGGGACCAAGCCGATCGCGTGCGTCGAATGTCATCACACGGCGCAACCCGCCACGGAAGCCGCCAAGCATCCGCCGCACAAGACTGCCTGGCCCGCAGATCGAACGACGACCCTGACTGCCGATCTTTTCGAGAAAGACGCGAGCGCGCCGCCGGTGACTATGTGTCACGATTGCCATGCGCGAGCCGAGGAGAAGCCGAAACTGTTGCCGGCCATTCCGACAATCAAGGTGGAAGGCAGCGTTGAACCGGTGGTCTTAAACAACCAGCAGGCTTTTCACCGGAATTGCGGCGGTTGCCATGATGAGGTCGCCAAGACGCGCGAGACGACCGCGCCGACGTCCAAGAAGTGTGTGGCCTGTCACAAGAAAACTGCGGCCTGAGCTGGTTCTGATTTCCTCTGTGTTCTCTGTGTCTCTGTGGTGGTTGTTTTTCCGGTAACGTTCACCACAGAGACACAGAGGACGCAGAGGTTGCACAGAGAAGAGTGTGAACTTTCCCGGCGCGCTGAGCAAAAGTCCGCAAGTCGAACGATTTTCCGGTCCTATTTCACGGCAAACTGCCCCGGCACGGACATTGCCCAGATCTCTTACAACATACGACAGCAACGCTGTTGCGCCGTCGAAAATTAAGAGAAAGGTCGGGAAAATGAAAGCACTGAAATTAATGACGTTGGCCGCCGTAGTGGCGATGCTGGTAACTGGGTTCACACTGATTTCGGCGGCAGCGCGGGCCAATCAAGAGCAGTTTGATGCGGCGGCCACTTTCAAAGGAAAATGCGTTGCTTGCCATGGCGCCGCGGCGGAAAAGAAGTTTGACGCGACCATGCCGGATGCAGAGCTCGTGCAGATTGTGCTTAACGGTAAAAAGCCGGAGAAGCCTCCTAACATGCCGGCTTATGCAGATAAAGGTATTACTGAAGACCAGGCTAAAGCACTTGTCGCGCACATGAAATCGTTGAAGAAGTAACCACGGATTTAAAATTCGGACGGGCCACGAAAGGCACAGAAGCACAAACAAGTGAACCTCACTTGTTCTGTGCATTTTGTGCGTTTTGCGGCTCGTGTCTTGTGGGAACTCAATGAGGCATGGCTTAAAACTTCTGGCAGTGCTCGCTGCGTGTCTGATTGTTTCAGTCGGCGCGCACGCGCAATCCCCTTCGCCCAGCCCTGCCGCTGCTCCAGCCGCATCACCAAATCTTGAATGCCAGGGCTGTCATGCTCCAGGTAAAGCATTGCCTTACCTGGGCGGCGCAAAATTTCATACGGACGCGCACACAGCTTACGATCGCGGTTTTCACGCGCAGGCTATTCAAGGCGGCCACAGGGCAGCAACCTGTATCGATTGTCACACCAGAAACGGCGACATGACGACGATCCTGACGGCGAGCGATCCAAAGTCAACCATAAATCGCCGCAACATTGCTGAAACCTGCGGCCGCTGTCACGGCGATAAGACAGTCATGCAAGGCAGTGGCATCAGTGAGCGTCCCTTTCTTTCGTATCGAGAGAGTGTGCACGCGAAAGCCATCTCGCAAGGTAATGTCAGCGCTGCGGTTTGCACCGACTGTCATAACAGCCACGACATCCTCCCGGCTGCCAATCCGCAATCGCCCATCGCGAAAGTCAACATTCCGCTGACGTGCAGCAAGTGCCACAAGAGTGAGAGTGCGGAGTTCATGCAAAGCATTCACGGGCAGGCAGTGCTGCGTGGCGTGTCGCGCTCTCCCGTGTGCACTGACTGTCATGGGATTCACAACATCAACTCACCGGTCGAAGCAGACGGTACAACGGCTGCGACTATCGGGACCGAAACTTGTGCCCAGTGTCACGAAGGCGTAAGACTGACGCAGGAATTTGGAGTCGCGGGTGAACGGGTGAGTAGTTATAAGGACAGCTATCACGGACTCGCCTCGAAACTGGGCTCGAAAGTCGTAGCGAATTGTGCGAGCTGTCACGGCGTTCACAACATCCTTCCCTCCTCTGATCCGAAGTCGATGATCAGCGCCGCAAACCTGCCGCAAACGTGCGGGCAGTGTCATATCGGAGCCGGGGTCAAATTTGCCATGGGTAAGATTCACCTGACTTCTGAGCTGGTAGCCGCAAATGGAGCGCGGAACATCGGTGCGATTGGCACTCGCGTCGTGCGCTGGATCTACCTACCGCTAATCGTCCTTGTGATTGGCGGTATGATCGTTCACAACGGATTGATCTGGGCTCGCAAGCTGGCGCTGAGAAAACGTGAGTCGCGGTCGATTGTGCGACTGAGTTTCAATCAGCGCGTGCAACACTGGTTGTTACTGACGAGTTTCATCGCCCTCGTCCTGAGCGGATTTGCGCTTCAATACCCTGATTCCTGGCTTGCTGCGATGCTGGGTGGGAGCGAGTACGTGCGACGGATCGTTCATCGCATTGCCGCGGTGATCATGCTGGCGGTCGGTGCTTATCATGTTGCTTATCTGTTCCTTTCGAAAGAAGGCCGGCTGTGGTTGAAAGACATGCTGGTTAAAGGCAAAGACTTCAAGGACGTGCTCGGCAACTTCGCTTATTATCTCGGCGCGTCGAAAGTGAGACCGAAGATAGCGCGCTTCGGTTACGCGGAGAAGGCTGAGTATTGGGCCGTCGTGTGGGGCACGTTAATCATGGGCCTTACCGGGTTGATGATCTGGTTCAAGCTCGGGTTCTTCGCATTCCTGCCGCGCTGGGCCATCGACATCGCGCTGGCGGTACATTTTTACGAGGCGGTGCTCGCTACGCTGGCGATCATCGTGTGGCACTTCTATCACGTCATTTTCGATCCGGACGTGTATCCGGTGAATTTTGCTTTTCTTGACGGCCGTATGTCTGAAGATCTTTACCGGCACGAGCATGAGTTGGCTTATGAAGCGATGCAGGAGAAGCCGGACGATAACGTCGAAGGCGTAGGCTAATAATGACGCTTCTCTGTGCACCCTCTGTGTAGTCTGTGCCTCTGTGGTTGTTTTTCCCTAAGCAATCGTTAACCACTCAGACACAGAGAACACAGAGGGTGCACAGAGAAGAAACTTTTCGGGCAAGTGCTGATCCGGCGTATTTCTTGATTATGAGTGAAACTGAAAAAACAACGAGCGAAGCTGATAAAACAACAACGAAAGCGCCGAGTCTTTTTCGAAACTACGTCAGTTTCGTAGGCGCCGCCATTGCCAGCGCTGCGCTGGTAAGCGTTGTGCTGCTTTTCCTGGTCGAGATGACCTCGAAAGCCGAAAACCCATATCTCGGAATCCTTACTTACATAATCTTTCCTTCAATTCTGATTCTCGGATTGATCATCGTGATCGTGGGCAGGATGCTGGAACGAAGGCGCCGCCACAAAGCGTCACCGACGGAAATCGGTGCTTACCCAAAACTCGACCTTAATGACGCGCGCGCTCGCCGTGCATTTTTTGTGTTCCTGCTGATTGTGTTTGTATTTATTTCCGCCAGCGCGTTCGGCAGTTACAAGGCTTATGAATACACCGAATCCGTATCGTTCTGCGGTGAAGCGTGTCACACAGTCATGAAGCCTGAGCTCGTTGCTTACCGCGCCGGTGCGCACGCGCGCGTCGGTTGCGTCGGTTGTCACGTTGGTCCTGGAGCCGGCTGGTATGTGCGGTCAAAACTCTCCGGTGCATATCAACTCTATTCAGTCACTTTCAATAAGTTTCCCAGGCCCATAACCACACCGGTTCATAACCTCCGTCCCGCACCCGAGACCTGCGAACAGTGTCACTGGCCGGAGAAATTCTTCGGCGCGCAACTGAAAGTGTTCAATCACTATGCTTACGATGAAAAGAACTCGCACCGGCAAACGCGCATGCTGATTAACGTCGGTGGCGGTAGCCCCTCTACAGGAGTGGTGGCCGGAATCCACTGGCACATGAACATCGCGAATAAGATTGAATACGTCTCAATGGACGATAAACGCCAGGTAATTCCCTGGATCCGAATTCAGGACGCCAAAGGCAACGTTACCGAATACCAGGATCGCCGCCGTCCGCTTACACAAGAGCAGATTGCAACCGCCAATAAGCGACGCATGGACTGTGTTGACTGTCACAACCGTCCGGCCCACGTCTATCTTCCGCCTGATACAGCCCTGGACCAGGCGTTTGCCGCAGGTAGACTCGATCCCTCACTACCATTTCTCAAAAGACAGGCGGTCGAGGCGTTGAACAAACCCTATGCAACGGAAGATGAAGCAGTGCGAACAATCGCGGCCAGTCTCGATGCATTCTACCGGACGAACTACAGCCAGCTTTACGCGCAAAAGGGTGACGTTATCAAGGGCTCGATCAGCGAGACACAACGCATCTTCAAGACCTACTTCTTTCCGGAGATGAAAACAAATTGGGAAACTCACCCCAATAACATCGGGCACCTTTACTCGTCAGGTTGTTTTCGTTGTCATGACGGCGAGCATGTGAGTAATGACGGCAAAGTGATCAGAAACGACTGCAACATTTGTCACACGGTGATCTACGACTCAGCCAATCCGGCAGCGTCTGTCAAGTTGGGCTCGTTTGAGCATCCGGTCAATCTTGGCGGCCTCAGCGATCGCAAGTGCGAGACCTGCCACAAGGCCAACGAGCCATTCAAGCACCCGGTTAATCTCGGCGACATCTCGATGTTTCAATGCGTCGAATGCCATCCAAAGAACACTCAGGGAACGTCTGACCGAAATTCACGTGGCCAATAACTTTGCTCGAAAGGCGAAGTTAAAGCCCGGGACAGTGGGGAGAACAAATATGAACAATGCGCTGCCGGACAGCACGGCGCGAAGTGTTGAGCCATCTACGTCTCAAAGTAGACGACGTTTCCTCGACTACTTACTCGGCACCAGCGCGGTGGCGACCTTAGGCGCGATCGTTTACCCGATCATCCGGTTTATGTCGCCCCCCCAAATAATCGAGTCGACCGAGAATTCTGTGGTGGCGGCGAAGCTAAACGAGCTCCCGGTCAACTCGGGAAAGATTTTTAAGTTTGGAAGCAAGCCAGGAATTCTGGTGCGCACCGACTCCGGTGAGCTGAAAGCATTTTCAGCCGTGTGCACGCACCTCGACTGCATCGTCCAGTATCAATCTGAAACAAAACAAATCTGGTGCGCCTGTCACAATGGCCACTACAACCTCAGCGGCAAAAACGTCGCCGGTCCGCCGCCGCGTCCGCTGGAAGAATTCAAAGTGAACACTCGCGGCGACGAGATCGTCGTCAGCAAAGCGTGAGACTTTTGGTTATGCCCCAAAAGCCGACAAACAGCTCTTCTCTGTGCAACCTCTGTGTTCTCTGTGCCTCAGTGGTTATCGATTGCCTAAGAGTATCAACCACAGAGGCACAGAGAACACAGAGGTTGCACAGAGAGGAAAGTTAATTAACAGACTCTTCGGGCAAAGGCCCTGAAACTTATGCGAGCAAAAGTGATGCAGGAGTGGCTGGATGAGCGCTTGTCAGTCAGCGCTCTCTCCGAAATGGCGCACAAGAAAGAGGTGCCGGTCCACCGTTATTCGATCTGGTACTACTTCGGCGGCATGACGCTCTTTCTTTTCGTGGTCCAGGTAGTCACCGGGATTCTGCTGCTGCTCTATTACCGTCCCAGCGCCGAGAATGCTTTTGAGAGCGTGCAGTTCATCGTTACCGAAGTGAAGTTTGGCTGGTTGATCCGCTCGATCCACAGTTGGTCTGCCAACCTGATGATCGCCACTCTCTTTATCCACCTGTTCAGCGTGTTCTTCCTGCGCGCTTACCGCCGTCCGCGCGAGATGACGTGGGTGAGTGGCGTTGTACTTTTGTTCATCGTCATCTGTTTCGGATTCAGCGGCTACCTTTTGCCCTGGAACAAGCTTGCTTATTTCGCTACCAAAGTCGGAACAGAGATCGCCGGCGTCGTTCCCATCGTCGGTCACACGGCGCTCAGGTTTTTGCGCGGCGGCGATGACGTCACGGGCGCCACCCTCACCCGTTTCTTTGGCTTTCACGTGGCGGTGCTGCCGGCAACGGCGACAGTTTTCCTCGCCGTGCACGTCCTTTTGGTCCAACTACACGGCATGAGCGTGCCGCCTTCACTCAAGGACCAAAACGTAAGCAAGATGAAGTTCATTCCAAACTTCCTGCTGCGCGATCTGATTGGCTGGATCCTGGCTATCGGGGTGCTGGCAGCGCTGGCCGCTCTGTTTCCGTGGGAACTGGGCGAAAAAGCAGATCCATTTGCACCGGCGCCGGCGGGTATCAAGCCCGAATGGTATTTCCTGTTTATGTTTCAGACCCTGAAGTACCTGCCAGCAAAGATCCTCGGCATGGACGGCGAAGTGCTCGGCATCATGGCTTTCAACTTTATCGCGCTGCTCTTGTTTATAGTGCCTTTCGTCGACAGCGGACCGGAAAATCGGAAGCGCACACTGATCTTCAATATCATTGGCGTGCTCGCGCTTCTCTACATCCTGGTGATGACAATCATCGGATACGTGACTTAACGAGGTGATGAGAATGGATCGTGGAGCTAATGAACATTATTTGAGAGTACGTGATTCTCTGTGCACCCTCTGTGTTCTCTGTGTCTCTGTGGTTAAAGTTACTGGAAGAAATAACCATCACAGAGACACAGAGAACACAGAGGGTGCACAGAGAAGTCTTACGAATCGACCAGCTCTTGTGCTTATGGTTCTTCTCATGCTCTGCACTCTGGCGCCGGCACAGAAAAAGAGCACCTGCATCGAGTGTCACGTGAAGCTGACTGATCCGCGGCTTAGTAATCCGGCAAAACTTTTTGATAACGACGTACATCGTGGTCGCGGTCTTTCATGCAATGATTGTCATGGCGGCGATCCGAATGCAGATACCAGTGAAGCCGCGAAGGACCCGAGCAAAGGCTATCTCGGAAAACCAAGAACGCTGGACATCCCTGCTTACTGCGGTAAATGCCACAGTGACGCAAACCTGATGAAGAAATTCAATCCTTCATTGCGGGTGGACCAGGAAAGCGAATACTACACCAGCGTTCACGGCAGATTACTCAAGGCCGGGGAACAAAAAGTCGCTACGTGCATCAGTTGTCACACAGTGCACGGCATCAGGGCGGTTAGCGATCCGCTTTCGTCAGTCTATCCCTTGAACGTGGCTGACACCTGCGGGAAGTGTCATGGAAACGCCGATTACATGCGCGCCTTCAAAATCCCGAGCGATCAAGTCGCAAAATTCAAGACCAGCGTTCACGCTAAAGCGCTCTACAACAAACAAGATCTATCAGCACCCACCTGTAACGATTGTCATGGTAATCACGGCGCCGCTCCGCCGGGCATCGCTTCGGTCGCCAACGTGTGCGGGCAATGTCATGCCCGGCAGGCAGACTTGTTTCAAACCAGCCCACACAAAGCTGCTTTCGATCAGCAGGGACTAGCGGAATGTATTACGTGTCACAGCAATCACGATATCGCCACTCCCAGCGATCAGATGATTGGCTCACAGCAGGGGACGCTTTGCGTTAATTGTCACGCGAATGGAGATAAAGGCATTACCGCAGCGGCTCACATGCGCTCGCGCATCGATGAGCTAATCGCCAGCATCGACAAGTCGAGCCAGATCCTCAGCGTGGCCGAGCGCAAGGGAATGGAAGTGAGCAAACCGAAGTTTGACTTGAAAGGCGCAACCGACGCTTTAACACACGCGCGCGTGCTGATTCATTCTTCATCGACTAATGAAGTCGACAAGGTCGTCGGACCAGGTCTCGAGGTGGCGGGTAAAGGATATCA
>DATFDT010000291.1:0-13101 GCA_035251975.1 Pyrinomonadaceae bacterium
TCTCTGCGCAACCTCTGCGTCCTCTGCGTCTCTGCGGTGAACCTGCTTCTTTACCGCAGAGGCGCAGAGAACGCAGAGGCTACGCAGAGAAGGCCGACGTCACTCCTCCTCTTCAGAAGGCAACGACTTCAGGTATTCAACGAGATCACTCTTCTCCTGCGCTGTCAGTCCTAAACTGAACCGCGTATTGTAATGGTTCACAACATCCAACAACGTCGCGAATCGTCCGTCATGATAGAAACGTCCCTTGTTTGCGGGATTCATGAAGAGACCATTCTCGCGCACGAAGACGCCCGCCAGATTCATCGTCTTGTACACGCCATCAGGAGCGCGGTCGGCCTGGAAACTATCGATGCCGATCTCCGCTGGTGTGTGCAAGTTCCAACCTGGCTCAGTCCACAACGGCTCCACGTGACAATCGTTGCATTTCGCCTTACCGCTAAACAGCTCGTCGCCACGCTCGGCGGCTGCGACATTGAAATCCACGCCCGGTTCAGGCGCCGGAGCCGGAATCGCTAGCTGATAGAAATGCAATTCCGGCAGCTTCTTCGTTATGCGATCCTGCTCAGGCGGAATGTGCGGTAGATCCGCAAAACCATTAGCCGCAGCGATCGGAAACTTCGCGGCGTTGTTTAGTCGTGGATCGAAGAACCTACCGATACCGCGCATCTCTAGCGCTGCGACAAAAGCGTTCCAGTAGCTGACAGTTCCCCACGCGCCCGTCCACGTATGCTGATTGAAGCCCGCGAGACCATAAGCGTTTGGAATCAGCGTCGCGCCCGGAACATTCGTTCCCGTAACAACGCCATCAGTCACCTGTTGCGGATTAAATGCTTTGCCGTCGAGTAACAACTCCGCGTCGAACTTCCCAGGTCCCCAACTGTTCAGCACTGCACGAACAGTGTCCTGACTGACGCCGAGTAGATTTGCAAAAGGACTGACGTCAGGCGCTGCTGCGATGATCTTTCCAACATCGAGATCGCGGTTGGCCCAACCATCGAGCCGGTGTCCGACGCCGAAGGTCAACGTATTGTCGACCGTCGAATGACAAAGTGCGCACGTGATGCCGACCGAAGTCAGGTCATCACCTTGAAAGAAGCCCTGGATTCCAAGGACAGCATTCAGTTTCAACAAAGCAACTGTGGTCGCTGGATCGTTGAGGTCTACCCTGCCCTGTTTCAACCGATTGATGAGCGGCTGCGGTAATGCATCGAGGTCGACTTTCAGACCAAGACCTAATGCGGTGCTCGGGCTGATTCCCGGACCGACGCCTCCCAAATCTGTACCTTTAATCGCCTGATGAAGCTGCAGCGCGTCACCCCAAAACACTTCATCGCCAAAAGTGTCGAAGCGGAATGTGGCTCTGCCGTCTTCGAGAAACTCAGCCGCATTGGCGGCGATCTTTGCGTCGAAGTTTCTGAGTTTTTTCTCTTTGGTTTGGCTTTGAGACGATGGCCCCTTCACGTGAATAGTTGAGCGTTGCGAGTCTTTGCCCTTAACCAGAACTAGCGCCACCGCCACCGTAACAAGCAGCGCGATTGTGATGTACAAGCCTTTCGACATAGTACTTACCCCTTCCTTGAGAATGGTTTGAGTTGTGCGCACTGTGGAGGAATCAGATCAGTGCAACCTGGAAAACGGGGAAGATTTTATAAGGGGACGCCGCTTAGGATACGCCCTAAAAGGGTCTCTGTACAGTACAAAGCGGCTTCTCGGTGCAACCTCTGCGAAGGCTTAGTTTTAGTGGATGGCGACGAGGACGGTGTTGCTCTGTTGTCCTCTTAAAGAGAGTGTTATGGCGAGGTCACCTTTGAGGCCGGTGTCATCGGGAAGTCGCACAACTACGTCGTAAAGCCAGTCGAACCCGGGAACGAAGGTAAGGGATTCAACGGGAAGCATGTAACTGACACTCCGAGTGTCCATCCCTGAGACATTGATCGCCGAAAGTGTTTCACCTTGTAACAGTCCTACGTTCATCGCAAACAACGCGATTCGTGTACGTTGATCGGACGAGAAATTGTTTGGCGTCAACAGAGAGAACGGCTCCACGGTCATCAAAACCGAGTGAGTCGCCGCTGCGCGATTCGAATTTCCGTTAGTTAACAGGACCGGCGCCGCCACAGGTGTCGGTGTGGGAGTCGGCGTTGCTGTTGGAGTTGGAGTCGGTGTCGGAGTGGGCGTCGAGTCGTCGTCCTCGGGTGAGATTGACAGCGCCCGGCCGATGTCGATTCGCTCTTGCACTGGCCCGTCAATACGGCTTCCTGTCTTTTCGATATGATCGACAATCTTCGTATTCCGCAGACTCGGAAACTGCGCGTGTATCAGCGCCGCTTCAGCCGCCACGAGGGGCGCAGCCATCGACGTACCGCTCCAAACTCCGTATAGCCCGCCCGGAACGGTGCTCGTGATTCCCTGTCCCGGCGAAGCCACGCGCAACCACGACCCGCGCGTTGAAAAACTAGCGAGCTGATCTTGCTGCGTGGACGCGGCCACACCGATTAAACCACCGACAGATTCCGCCGCTGGATATTGCTCGACGTCATCACCGCCGTTACCTCCAGCCGCTACGATCACGAGACTCGAATTACCAACCGCAGGAAAATCGTCTGAGCCCGAAGACTCATCGTCACAAACTTTATCTAGCACACTCTTCAACAACCGTGTGCGTCGCAGCGTGCTGAGACTCAGGTTAATTACATCCGCGCCGTCGTGCGTGTTCGGATTGCCGTCAGGATCGACCGCAAATGCAAGCGCTTCCGTAAGGACCCACGTGTTACCGATTCCGTGCTGATCCAATACCCGAATCGGAATAATCTTCGCTTCCGGTGCAGCAAGCGCGATCAGTCCGGCCACGTGTGTTCCGTGTCCGAATGGGCCGGTAGTCTTGTCGCCGACCTCGCTGGGATTCGGATCGTTGTCAACGAAGTCAAAACCTGGCAGCAGGTGTCCCGTCAGCGCTGGGTGAGTTATGTCAACTCCTGTATCCAGCACCGCGATACGCACCGGTTGTCCATCGCTAAAAGTTCCGCGGTTGATCGCGTGGGCCTGAGCAAGATGGATCGTTTGCGGAGCCCATTGAGCCGTGTAATCCGACGGAGTACCAACACTCCAACCGTTACCAACACTCCAGCCATTACCGCCGCCCTCCGGTGGTTTCTGAATAAAATTCGGCTCTGCAAACAGGACGCGGCTGTCCTTTAGCAGTTGATCGACACGATCTTCGACACGCCCGCCATCCGTGATTCGCAGGCGGTAAATCGCGCGTGAGCCAAACTGATCCAGCGGATTCGGGTCGAGCGCGTGTTGCGCAGCGACGCCCGCCAGGTTTGCAGTGCTCGTTAGCTGTACAACTACTTCACCGGCAACGAAATCCTCGTCGCCGTCCGACGCATGGGCGACCTGAGGCCGCTCGCCCGCAATGAAAAAGATCGCGCTCGCAAGCAGCGCCAGCAGCACAAACGAAAGCCTGGGATTCTTTGGCATGATTCGGCCCTGTCTGAACAGTCTCAGAAATGAGTCGGGAAATACCTGGGGGAACCTGACTTTTTTGCAACAGCAGTCGGGCTATGGTCGGGGGAACGCTTTGCAGATAGCGTGCCGCTAATTCTACCAATGTCCAACCAAAACAAAAGGCGACCAAAAGAACGGGTGCGGGCGTTCTTCCAACATCTTTAACTGCGCCGCCCGCAAGCTCGCGGACAGCGAATGGCCGCGCCTTGTTTCCTGGTAGAAATCAACCATCATCCGGTCGGTGGTTTCGTCGTCCACCATCCACAAACTTAATAAAACTGAGCGTGCGCCGGCGGAAAAGAAGCCTCGCGCCAGTCCGATCAACTCGTCGCCAGGCGCCACGACATTTGCGCCGGTTTCGCACGCACTCAGCGTGACGAGAGCGTTGTCGAGCTTCAGCCCGTACGCGTCGCGAACCGTGAACCAGCCATCTGCAAGTCTGAGCGCGGAAAAGAGCGGATTGTCGGAACGAAACTGCCCGTGACACGCAAGGTGCAAAACATCGACGCCGGCTGAATCTCGCCGCAGCGCTCCACTTGTGGCGGCATCCTGGATCAGCGTCGTCGCGCCGGGGAAAACGCCTTTTAGTGTCTGAATCTCATCGACTATCCGCGGCGCCTGTTCGTCAGCGACACCGACGAGCAGCGCGCGATTCAGTGTTTGCGCGCGGCGCTGTAAACACTGCTGAAAGATCGCGGCACTCGGGGCGACTGAAACTTCGCAACGCTCGATCAGGTACTCATCGCCGTTGTGCAAAGCGTGGAACGGAAGGTAATGCAAGCCGCCATGCGGAACGACGATCAACTTGCGCTGCTCGACTATTTGTTCGAGTGGACGGATTAGTTGAGCATGCAGTTGTTGCAGGTGAATGTTGATCTTTTGAGTCAGGCTCGCGAGATGCCTGCGAACTGAACGCGCTCCGAAGCGCAGTGAATCAATCTGAAAACGCAGTGCAGCCAATCGTTCGGTGATCTTTCCTATCGACGCGAGGTTGCGGACGACGTGTATCCGGTTGCGCAAGACGACGAACGCCAGCAACTCGTCGCCAAGCGACGTATATTCTATGAGTGCGTCGCTTTCACTGAGCTGTTGTTGCAGTTGCTGAACGTCGAACGTGTGCAACGGCGAAGCCGCACTCTCGCGACGATGATGCAGTTGGCGAGTGACTTCCAGCACTTTGTTTTCGCGCTCATGTAGCTCTCGCTGCAACTCCGGAAGTCTGCGATTTCCGGGCTGATTGACTTGTTTGTAGAGGTAGTTCAACTCTTCACGCAATTCGCCGATCTGCGTGAGCAGACTCGCCTCGAATGCATCCTGCGGCTCAATCAGGTTTTCGTGACTGCCACCCAGACTATCGACGAGTGTGCGTGAGCGGGCGCTCTCCACCATCGTCAACGCCTCAACCAGTCTTCCGTCAGCGAGACAAATCCGAACGAGTTCGTTGTAAGGCGCGAGCTTGTTGCCAAAGAACGCGGTTCGGAATTCTTCACTCGGAAGCGGCGCGCGCAGCTCTTCGGTTACGGCCACTGCGTTTCTGAAGTGTCGTTCGGCTGCCGCAGTCTCGCCTTTCTTAAGCGCCACTAATCCGAGTCCAGTGTGACAACGCTCGGTGATTTGCGGTTGTCCTTTCGCGATCGAATCATTCGCGGCGCTCTCGAAGAGACGGCGTGCTTCGTCTGTGTATTCTAGCGTTCGAGCGATATCGGCGCGCAGCCAACGAGCCAAGAGTATCTGGTGCCAGGCACCGAGCGCGGTGAGATCCGCTTCGGCCTGTACGGCGAGGCGATACGAGATTTCAGTGTTGCCGTGAGCATGGTGAAGCTGCGCCTGCGTTAGCGCCACGAGGGCTTCGCCGACTTTGTTTCCTTCAGCCTGGTAAAGCTCGCGCGCTCGCTTCAATGATGCGAGAGCCTCATTATCATTGCTCAACAACAGCTCTGCACGGCCGCGCGATGCGAGTGCGCGGGCTTCGTCTGCGCGCAGTCCGAGCGTGGCGAAAGTACTCGTGACGCGGGCGTAGATCTCGGCGGCTTCGGGTACGAGATTCAGCTCGAGATAAGCATCAGCAATCTCTCTCTCCGCGAGCGCTGACTGGTGCGGCATGCCGAGAAACTCATAACGGCGCCGCGAACGCTCCAGATAATCTAACGCCTGATCGTATCTGCCACGGAGTAGCGCAAAGTTTCCGATGTTTCCTTCGATTTCTGCCTGGGTTACGGGCGCTTCCGCGTGCTCAGCTTGTTGGGCGGCTTGCTCGTACAGCGAGGAAGCGGAGGCGAATTTGTGAAGGACGACGTGCGTGTTCGCGAGACAGTTGTTGATGGTTGCGAGTTGTTTTTCGTGATTGAGCGTGATGAAGCGTTCCCGCGCGGAGGTGTGAAATTTTTCAGCTTCCACGTACTGATCGCGGCGGAAGTAGAGATTGCCGATATTGTGCTCGATCTTTCCGGCGGCGAGCAGATCATCGTGTTGCAGGAACACTTCGCGGGCGCGCAGGGCGCAGGCGATCGCTTCGTCGTAAAGACCAAGCATCGCAAGCGCGATGACTTTGCTTACTTCCGTGGCCGCTGCGACGTGCGGTTTGTTGAGGGCGAGAAATCCTTCGCGGGCGCGGTCGAGGGTTGCGATCGCACCGACCATGTCGCCGTTGATTAAGGCTTCGATGCCTTGTGTCCAGTGAGAAAGTGCTGTGATTTCGGGGTTGCGTAACTTCTGAGCGATCTGTCGCAGCGTAGCGGAGGCAGTGAGCGAACGTGCCGGATCGCTGCTCCAGCCGTCGAGACAGATGTCCTTGAGAATGTAGGCGAGCTGGGCGTCGATCGCGGGACATCCTTCGAGGAGGACGCCCCTTTGGTCCTCATCGGCCTCGACCAGCCGCCCTGCAAATTCCGCCCGCTCGATTTGTCGATTTACTGCTTGCATCAAGATACGGGTGGCCACGGAGGGCCACCCCTACAGTTGTTTACCCGCTGCTTGCATCAACTGTAGGGGTGGCCCGCCGTGGCCACCCGTTCGTTGAAAACAAGCAATTAACTGAGTTCTAGCCGGGGCGTTTGTATTAACTGATCGGGCAGACGAATCGAGATCTTGTAGGCGCCCGCCGGCACTGACCCAAACGAAAACTCACAAAGCTCATTCAACTCTGCGAACGCAGAAAAATCATCGCCCTCTAACTCAACATCGCCGCCGGGGCAATCCTCTCCGAGAAGCTGGCCCGCAATCTGCCATTGCTCATTTTCCGCGGAAACGCGCACGTCAATATCAGCAGTCTCAGTCGAATAGATCAATTGTCGTCCCGCATTGGCCTGCGATCGGAGTCCAAATGCAGGCGCGTTTGTCAGGCTATCAAACGTCAACGACGCAAGGATTACCTGCACCAACGAAGGCCCATGCTTTACGACTTTCCGGCGAAAGATACTCTTAGCCTGCTGAATCAACTCCGCCGGCGCGTCTTCGGCAGTGTCGGATCGCATGAATCCAATTGTCTGCCTGATCAACTGCAACTGGCTCGAACACTCTGAACAGACCGCGAGGTGAGCCATCGCATCCGGCGAAGTCCTTACCTGCTCCGCCAGTTCGGTCAACTCTGAAAATGAAATGTGTGGTGAGAAGATGTTCATAATTTGGTCATCCTTAGAAGGTGGGCTCACTTTACCCGACCAAACAGTGCCTCACCGCACCAATAAAATACACGTCATTCCCCCAGTAATTTCAGCAATTTCTTCAAACAGCGCGCCCGCGTGGGGCCGATGCTGCCTTCCGGCGTTCCCAGTATCGCGGCAATCTCGGAATAGGATGGTGGCTCAGCCTGATAATAGAGCATCGTCAAAAGCTTCTGGCAGCGCGGATCGAGTCCTGCGAGCGCCTTACGGATCCGGTATTGCTCCTCCAGACGGACGAGTGTTTCATCAGGCAGCGGCGAATCGTCGATCACCACAAGCGCCTCATCATCTTCGTCTGTATGCGCTGACTGACGAGATCGGTCTTTACTCAACCAGCGCCACGTCTTGCGTCGCGCGGTCGTCACCAGCCAGGCGTGCAAGCGATCGGGCTCGTTGATCTCATTCATCTTCTCAAAGAGCGTCACAAAAACTTCCTGAAAAACCTCGCTCGCTTGATCCTCATTGAGACCGGCGCGCCTTGGAACGGCATAAACCAAGCGCTGGTATCGCTCAACGAGCGAAGCCCACGACGATTCGCTCCCCTGCCGGCAGGCAATCAGCAGTTCCTTGTCGGTAGCTTGCATGCGCTTGATCGGATCGATCTGAACACCAGTAAAACTTGAGGATAAAATTTTAAGTGTATTTTCCGCAATCCTCATCGCACTGTTTCCTCGCAACGGGTCGTTTTAACTTGTCTCCCCCGGCAACTTCCCGACAATCCAACATCGGTACTGAGGCACATGCTCCAGTTAAAACAAGCTACGGCGTTAATTAATCCGGCACTTAAACCGGTTAAGCCAGCTCGATTAACCAATCCAAGAATTCTTCTCTACTCGCACGACACGTTTGGACTCGGCAATATCCGCCGAACGCTGCTGCTGGCTGAGGAGGTCATCGAGCAATATCCGAAAGCGGCCGTGTTGCTGGTAACCGGCTCGCAGATGATTCATTCGTTTCGGATTCCCGAAGGAGTCGACTACATCAAGCTGCCGTGTCTCGATCGAATTGATGCGGAACGATATGAGTCACGTTTTCTGCTCGAATGCTCTGAAGCCGTTAAACGCACTCGGCGTGCCATCATCGAGCGAACTGTGTTGGGATTTGCTCCTGATTTGATGATCGTCGACAAACGGCCGGCGGGAGTCGATGGCGAGTTAACTGAAACGCTCACGTCTCTACGCAACAGCCGATACCCAACGCGGCTCGTGCTGGGCGTGCGCGATATCCTCGACGAGCCGCGCAAAACGCGAGAGACACTCAAAAACAATCACAGCTTCGAAATTATTCGCGACTACTACGACGAGGTCTGGATCTACGGCTCGCAGACGATCTTCAACACTGTCAGTGAGTACGGCTTTCCTGAAGACGTCGCGCGCATTAGTCACTACTGCGGCTATCTGAAGCGACCAACCGTAACGACGGCTCGAAATGATGGACCACCGCACGTACTCGTCACGACCGGAGGCGGCGGCGACGGTAGTCGAATGATCGAAACCTACCTCGAAGGTCTGTCTAACCTGCCGCGGAACGTCGCGCTGAAATCGACTGTCGTGTTTGGACCGCAGATGTCTGCCGACAAACGCTCGGCACTCATTGACAGCTTTGGCTATTTGACCGACGTGCAGTTTCGCGAATTCGAGGCAGACATGACGGAGTTGTATGCCGAAGCGGATCTGGTTGTCTCGATGGCCGGCTACAACACCGTGTGCGAGCTGCTGTCGTTTGGACGTAATGCGATTCTTGTTCCGCGAGCGCAGCCGGTTAAGGAGCAACTGATCCGCGCGCGCTTGTTAGCTGCTGCCGGATTGTTTGACATGGTTGAGCCGGACGACCTCGCGCCCGAAATGCTGATGACGAAAGTGCTCGGGTCATTGAAGCATGCGTCTGAGCAGCCGGTTCGTGTTGACTTACAGGGTTTGCCGCGCATTCGCGAGCGCATCCGCGAGCTTCTCGAGGAGAAGGAGCGATGAAGCTTGCCGTCATTGTGAGCGGCTTTCCGCGACGTTCCGAGACATTCATGCTCGGCGAGTTGCTAGCTCTTGAAGCGAACGGCGTCCTGGCTGGCGTGTTTGCAACAAAGCTGGGTGAGACAGGTCGTGCACAACCGGGCACTGAGCGGTTATCGAAATACGTCGAGTTCCTGCCTGATGTCTCGATCGAAGAGCAGGCTCGGGCCATGCGCATGATGCTGGCTCGTAAAAAGGTGAGCGGTATTCATGCGTATTTCGCGCACCGGCCGGCAGAAGTGGCGCAGCAAGCGGCGCAAATGTTGGGCGTGCCATTTGGCTTCAGCACTCACGCGCGCGATTGTCGCAAAGTCGCGCCTGACATATTGGGCCAACGAGCAAGAGATGCAGCCTGCGTTGTTGCGTGTAATACCGATGTCGCTGGTGACATCCGCGCACTGGGGTTAGATGTTCATCTACTGCCGCATGGCGTCGACTTGCAGCGCTTCACACCGCGAGTTGCGAGGGTAAATAGCGTGCTGCGGTTGCTGGCGGTCGGACGGCTGGTTGAAAAGAAGGGTTTCCACTTTCTGATTGCGGCGCTTTCGGGTTTGAAGATGCCTTTCACGCTCACGATTGCCGGTGACGGACCGGAGCGAGAACGCCTGCGACAACTCATCGTTCTCAACAACCTGGAAAATCGCGTTGTGTTTTGTGGGGCAGTCACGCATTCAGAACTGCCGCGGATGTACGGCGAAGCGGATGTTGTGGTTGTGCCTTCTGTACAGGACAGCTCGGGCGATCGTGATGGCTTGCCAAACGTTGTGCTCGAGGCGATGGCATCGGGGCGACCAATCGTGGCCAGCGATGCGGGCGCGATCGCGAGTGCGATCGTAGATTGCGAAAACGGATTGCTCGTGCCGCCGGCAGATCCGGTCGGCCTCGGTCAGGCGATCAGGCGCCTCGCAGAAAGCAGAGAACTTCGCGAACAACTGGGCCGAAATGGAAGGCGACGAGCAGAGATTGATTACGAGGTGGGCCAGTGTAGTGAGCGCTTTCACCGGCTGCTGACAAGTGTCTATGCGGGTAACTATGCAGCGGGGGCAAGCCCCTCTTCCTGACTTGTTCTTTTTTCTGACTTGTTCTTTTTTCTGACTTGTTCTTTTTGAACAACTGAATGGAATGAACAGGTCAGGAAGAGGGGCTTGCCCCCGCTCAAGGTGGAACGGTAAACAATGAATTCAAGATCGAAGACAATTCACGGCACAGTCGCATACGTTTTAAAGGGCTATCCGCGCCTGTCTGAGATCTTTATCACAAGCGAGATCTACCGCCTTGAGCAACTAGGAGTGAAGTTGCGGCTGGCAGTGATCAAGCACGGTGACGAGCTGCACACGAATGGGCTCTTCAACAAAATAGCGGCACGTCCAAACTACTTGCCGCAAACTTCGTCGCTGTCGCAAACATCGCTACGACGCTGGCTCAGCTTGCACCTCAAGGATTTTCTGCCCGCGGTTCACCAGGTTTTCAAGCGGCGACCGTCAGGCTTTGCTCGTGCTGTGATCGCTGCATCAGCTCAAGCCGTGAGAGCGCGCCGGAGTTTTCTCGCGTGGCCGCGGAAGCTGTACTTAAAAGAATTTCTCCAGGCAGTTTGGACTGCGCAACTTATTCTTGATGCGGGGGATGTCAGTCACATTCACGCGCACTTCTGTCATGGCTCGACCACGGTTGCGTGGCTCGCGTCGATCCTTACCGGCCTGCCGTTCTCATTCACGGCCCACGCTAAAGACATCTACTGCGAATCGCTGAACCCGTCCGGGCTGCTGCGACGCAAAATGAATGCGGCGCAGTTCGTCGTTACCTGCACTGACGCCAACCGTGAGCACCTGCTCAACATTGAACCCAACGCGAATGTCCGTTGCATTTATCACGGACTAAATGCTGAATTCGCGGACTTGCTATTAGACGCGTCGAATGCGCCCGTAAAAAACGATCGCTTACGTACCCTCGGCGTCGGCCGGCTCGTTCCTAAAAAAGGCTTTGATGTACTCGTCGAGGCATGCGCGATCCTGAAGCGTCGCGGCTTTCATTTCGAAACGGCGATTGTCGGCGAACATGGCGAACACGAAGCTCAGCTCCGCAAACAAATTGAAGCGCACGGATTGAAAGACATCGTACGCCTCATTGGACCAATGGAACAGTCGCGCCTCTACACCGAATACCAGCGCGCCGACATCTTCTGCCTGCCTTGTCGCGTGCTCGACAACGGCGATCGCGACGGTCTGCCGAACGTGTTGATGGAAGCGATGGCGTGCGGGTTACCCGTGATCACCACGCCTGTTTCCGGCATTCCCGAAATCATCAAAGATGGCCAGAACGGTGCGCTCGTTCCGCCAGAAGATGCGGAGGCGCTTGCCAATGCGATTCAGCGAATCAGCGCCGATCGCATGCTGGCCCGCAATCTCGGTCGCGCGGGACGATTGACAGTGCTTGAAAGATTCGACGGCGACAAGACAGCAATGGAGCTGGCCGCACTATTCGCAACAGCAATGGGAGGAGAGTGAAAGTGCAAGTCGCCGTCGAACAAACTACGCGCTCGTTCCCTGCACTGATCGGCAGGTGGCGCGACGTTTTCTGCATCGTCGAGAATGCATATCGCGACATCTCGATTGCCGACAACGTATGTGACGGAGTCTTCACGTTTGCCGGACAGACACTGCGGCTCGGGACAAGGCCAAACTGGTTAACAGACGTTCTGCCGGAAGACGAGGAATGGCGCATCGAGTGGTACAAGTTTTATTACGGTCTCGATCTCGCACACGCATTTGCTGTCACCGGCAAGTTGAAGTATCGACATGCGTGGCAACAGTTGGTCCAATCGTGGATCGAACAGACGCCGGTTGGTTGCGACTCGAGCGACATTGCGGCACGCCGGATACAAAACTGGATTTACGCGTGGAATGCGTTTTCACGTGAGCTTGAATTTGGAGCTGATTTTGAGAACCAGATCATTGAGCGTCTCGCTGACGAAGTCTGTCATTTACGCCGCAACCTGACTGCTGAACGCAATCACCGCACACTCGAGTTGTATGCATTATTCATCGCGGCTCTGGCGCTGCCAGAGTTGGACCACGACGACTTGCTTGAGTTTGTAGTTACGGAGCTGCATCGCAATCTACTCACCGACGTTAGACCAGACGGTGTACATCGCGAGCAGTCAACGCACTATCACATGACCGCGCTGCGGTCGTTTCTGGGCGCGCGCGAGAACGCCCTCCGCTTTGGAGTTGAGTTCCCTGCCGGTTACGACCAGCGTCTCGAAAAGGCTTGCGAGTTTCTGCTTTACATTCAGCGGCCCGACGGTTTGATACCCGCGCTGTCAGATGCAGACACGGGAAATTACTCAGATCTCCTCGAGCTCGCAGCGTCGATTTTCAACCGCGAAGATTTCCTCCACGGCGCGACGGAAACGTGTGCGAGCTTTTTTGACGGTGGTTATTTCATTCAGCGAAGCGGTTGGGACGACGGTGCGAGATATCTCGTCTTCGATTGTGGTCCAATCGGAGACGGAGGTCACGGTCATTACGATCTGCTGAACATCGAAGTCGCGGCAAATGGGCGTCCGCTGATCGTGGATCCCGGACGCTTCACGTATGCCGATTCGCATTGGCGTCGTCAGTTCAAAGGAACAGCGGCGCATAACACAGTCTGTGTTGACGATCTGGACCAGGTGCAGTACCGCCGCGGCAAGCCGAAAGGCCCGCTCGCGCAAGGTCGTTTACTCGAACGCTTCACAGCGCCCGGCCTGGACGTGCTTTGCGGTGAGGTTCGCAGTCCCGCGTACGATGCGATTCACACGAGACGAATCTTCTTTGTCGCAGGTGAGTATTGGCTGATCGTCGATAGTCTCAGAGGCAGCGCTCCTCACAAATACGATCTTCGTTTCCATTTAACCGCCGAAGCACTGAATCACTGCACCCGCA
>DATFDT010000292.1:0-14598 GCA_035251975.1 Pyrinomonadaceae bacterium
TCCTGTGCCAGATCCTGCGCCAGCGGCGCGCGGCCTCCCAATAAACACTCCAGAAAGCGGCATAGGCTAGGGTAGAAATCCTGAAACAGCATGGTGAACTCTTCATCTTCGCTCGCCATAAGCTGCGCTACGTCTCCTAAAACACGTGAGTTCGGGAAAAGTTACAAGAAAATTCATGTTAATCCGGAATCTTGTAGACGCAACTGTAAACGCCTAAGATCACGCTCCTGTGAGCGGGCGTCGCATCATATTTGTCCTCGGGAATCTGGAGCTTGGCGGGGCGGAGCGCCAGGCGTTAATACTCGCGCGGCATTTGGCTCAGCAGGAAAAGGTCGAGGTGTGGGGATTTAATAAGTCTGGGCCAGTCGCAGATATCTGCGAGGAATACGGGATTCGCTGGCGGGTCGAGCCTCTTAATCCGCAGCGTCTTCAAAGCATTCAGCGCATCGCGTGGGTTTTGCGTGCAAGCGGTCCTGATGTGCTGCTGCCGTATACGTGGCTGCCGAATGTTGTGTGTGGGTTTGTGTGGAGGTGGGCGGGGGCGCGGCTTTGCGTGTGGAACCAGAGAGATGAAGGGTTGTTTCTACCGCAGACGCCGTGGGAACGTTGGGCTGTGCAAAGGACGCCTCGGTTTATCTCGAATTCGCCTGCCGGTGCGCGGTTCTTGATCGAGAAGTTGAAAGTTGATCCGGTGAAGATCGATGTGGTCCAGAACGGGATCGAGCATTCGACGCCACAGATTGATCGAGATAGCTGGCGCAAACGACTCGAGATTGATGACGCGAGTTTTGTTGCGTGCATGGTTGCAAATCTGCACACGAACAAAGATCACGAGACGCTCTTGCGCGCGTGGCGCAATGTGATGACTAAACGGAAGGCCGTGCTCGTTTTGGCTGGCAGACACGATGGCGCTTATGAATCGCTCGTTGCATTGACGCGTCAATTAGGGATCGAGCGTGGAGTTCGCTTCGCTGGTCAGGTAAGTGATGTTGCGGGGTTGTTGACTGCGGTTGATATCGGCGTGTTCAGTTCGCGTTCGGAAGGTTGTCCGAATGGTGTGTTGGAATGCATGGCCGTGGGGCTGGCTGTTGCTGCTACCGATATCGAAGGTGTCAGAGAGGTTGTGGGATCTTCAGAATTACTCGCGCCGGTGGGCGACGCAGACGCGTTGTCAAATACAATCCTAAAGCTCGCATCCGATCCGTCGCTGCGCACGACGATCGGCGCCCAGAACAGAAAAAGAATTATCGAGAACCATGACGCCCGCCGCATGTGTGAAAGGATCGTGGGAATAATCGCACGGGCGGCCACAGAGGGCCGCCCCTACAGTTGTAGTTGATCACGCACGTTCATCTGAGGCGCTAGATGGGCCACAACTGTAGGGGTGGCCCTCCATGGCCACCCCAGCGTCGACATTTAGATATGACTAACAACGATTCGGTTCGCTTTCAAGAGTCATCGGTTCTTTTTTCTACCTGCTTCTTTCCCGTCATACTATTCTTCCTCGCAGGCGACTGTACGCCGGTGCTACGCTGCTTTTCATCTCCGCGCCATTGTTGCAGCGTTCAATCATCGGCCTCGTGCTCGACCTTGTTTTGATCTTAACTATCGGCGCGCGCGCGCTGTCGGCGAGGAAGCAATGTTGAAAGAAGAGCTCGAGGGTTATCGTGATTACATGCGCAAAGTGAAGTGGCGCATGATACCGTACGTGTTTTAACCATTCCGCGGATTGGAGGAGTCATGCTAAAAACACGTCTCTTCGGACTTGCTCTCGTTATCATTTTTGCAGGCATGATCTATTACGGTTGGTACCAATTGCGGGAAGAGGGAGTTTACTACATCAAGATGGCCGCGTTTTCGCCGCTCGGCGTTGTTGGCGGAATCTTTCTGATGCTCTTTCCAAACATGGGCGGCAAGCCCGACACGGCCAGGCAGAAGATCATCGTTATGGTTGTGTTTGTAATCGGGATCGTGGCGGGGTTGATCAACTGGTTCCTGATGGATCCAGGATTCTTTGGATTTTCGAGCAAGTAGGGGGGAACAAGGATGGATCCACTGTGGCATGAACTAACTAACGGCTTTCCCGATCGCAACCGGTTCATCATCGTCCTTCTCCGCGTGTTCGCGGCTGTTCTGCTCGGCGCGGTTGTGGGAATCGAACGTGAACGCGCCGGCAAGCCAGCGGGACTCCGAACGCACATGCTTGTGAGTTTGGGAACGGCTGTTGTGGTGATAGCCTGTCAGGACGCCGCTATGAGTCTTGATGGTCTATCCCGCGTGATCCAGGGCATCGTTACGGGTATAGGATTTATCGGCGCCGGGACTATACTGAAGCTGAACGAACAGCGCGAGATTCAGGGATTGACCACCGCAGCGGGTCTTTGGATGACAGCGGCGATCGGCGTGGCGGTGGGCCTCGGTATTCTTGGGGTCGCAGTGATTGGTACTTTGGTCACCGTGCTCATCCTCGTTCTTGAGCACTTCATTGACTCTCGTAGAAACACGCAAAACAAAAACTGACTCTTTGCAAACTCACCTCGGGCGCGAGTGCCGCTCCACAAGGAGGCCCGACTTATGAAACGAACCCTGACAACCCTTTTCCTCGCCTACGCGCTAGTCTTGTCTACACTTGGACCAGCCGCACGAGCGCAATCAAATCTGAATACGGAGACAAAGGCTAAAGCGGAAGTAGTGGATCGGCTCAACAAAAAGGAGACGCGGGTAAAAGTAAAATTGCGCAACGGCTCTGAAGTCAAAGGCCGAATCACGCAATCGAGTGACAACAGTTTCACACTTACAGACGAGAAGACCGGCAATCGCAGTGATATCTCTTATGCTGATGTCGTGAACGTTGAAGGCCGGGGCATGAGCAAGAAAAAGAAGACGTTCATTGCAATCGGCGCCGGGGCTGCAGTTTTCGCAGGACTGGTTGCGTATGCATTAACGCATTTCTGGGATTAAGATGGGCGCAACGATTTCAGCGCAGGTGGCAACAAAACAGCATGTGTCGAAATATCAAAACACTTCATAACTTCAAACCGCCGGCGACGGAGGAAGAGATTCGCGCGTCGTCGATTCAGTTCGTGCGGAAACTGAGTGGATTTACAAAGCCTTCGAAAGCAAACGAGGAGGCTTTCAACCGTGCAATCGAGCAGGTAACGCAGGCTGCAACAGAGTTGCTCGACTCTTTGGTAACAACTGCGCCTCCACGCGATCGTGAAGTTGAAGCAGCAAAGGCACGCGCGCGCTCGGCAGAGCGTTACGGCACGCAAACGGCGCAACCGGTCCATTAAAGTTGCAATTAGAATAGAACAGGTCAGGAAGAGGGGCTTGCCCCCGCTCGTCCAATCCAAGCAACGGCGGGGGCAAGCCGCCCTTCCTGACTTGTTCTAACCCCTGACTCGTGAACCTTGAAACTTTGACTCGACCCGATTGCAATCCCTGGCCGGATCTGTTTGTTGTTCCGCTATTTTTTGAACAACAACTGTGCGACGCGATCACTCTTGAACTGAAGACGGCTGCCGGCAGTGCTGCGACTGTCTACAGTAGTGCGAGCTCAGGAGCGATCGACGAGCTGATGCGCCGGACAGTTCGCGTTAAGCCGTCGCAGCAAACAGTCGATCTCATTATCCAAAAACTGCTCGCGTGCAAAGACGCGGTTGAGAAGCATTTCGATGTGACGCTCAACGAGTGTGAAGAGCCGCAATTTCTTCGCTACCGTGTTGGCGATTTCTTCGTTGCGCATCAGGATGGCAACACCGGTTTGATGCTGCTCGACTCGGAACGACGCCGTATCTCTACAGTCATATTTCTGAGTCGTGAAGCGGAATCGCCCGAGCCCAATGCTTATTGTGGCGGGTCGCTTGTCTTCAGCAATTTGCGCAACAGCTTTCGCATGACGGCAGAACCGGGGACGCTCGTAGCATTTCGCTCGGAAACTACTCACGAAGTCACGCCGGTCACACACGGCGAACGTTATTCGATTGCCTCGTGGTACAGGTGACGATGCATGCCCAGCATCCAAAGCAAGGCGATAAACGTTCTCTTGCGACTCATGCGCATGAAGAGAACCGTAAATCGCATGCGGCAGCGCGTTGAAAGCGGCGACCGAACCTACACCGAACCTTCGAAACGCCTGCACCGCAAGTATCTGATCGCCAAGCGGACGATCAATAGCCATCTTGTTTGGACCATCTCACCGAAACAGAACGCGAGTGAGAAACACGTCATCTATCTGCACGGTGGCGCGTACGTCAACAGCTTCGCTCCACAACACTGGGACTTCATGTCGAAGCTTGTCGACATGCTGCGTTGCACTGTCACTGCACCGAATTATCCACACGCGCCGGAGCACCATGTTAACGACGTCTTCGCGCTCATGTTGCCGCTCTACAACGAGCTCGTCGCCAATGCGGGCAGCGCAAACATCACGATCATGGGCGACTCTTCCGGCGGCGGCATCAGTCTCGCACTCGCACAAAGACTTCGCGAAGATGGTCACGCTCAGCCCGGCCACGTCGTGCTTCTTTCGCCCTGGCTCGACGCGACGCTTTCAAATCCTGAGATCGCCGAGTTTGATAAGATCGATCCATTTCTCGGCGTTGAAGGATTGAAGTATGGCGGTGCAGTTTACGCGCGGGATGTCGATCCGAAGAGTTATCTTGTGAGTCCGGTCTATGGCAGTTTGAAAGATCTCGCGCCGGTTACGTTGTTCATCGGCACGCGCGACATCCTGTATCCTGACTGCCGCAAGCTGCGAGACAAAGCCGCTACTGAAGGCGTGCGTCTGGATTATCGTGAATACGATCAGATGGTCCACAACTGGATGCTTGGACCGATGCCTGAAGCGAAGCACGCGATCGCGGCGATAGTTGAGACAATTTCGCCTAACGGGAGACGTTGATGACTAATCGAGCCAGTGGAACGTTTGAAGTTAAGATGAGCCCGCAGGAAGCAGACATGTCTGTCGGTCGCATGACGATTGACAAGGTGTTTCAGGGTGATCTCGTTGGCACGAGCAAAGGGCAGATGTTGATGGCGAGCAGCGAGAGTGTTAAGAATTCCGCCGGTTACGTCGCGATCGAGAAAGTGACGGGGACGCTAGATGGACGTAGCGGCGATTTTTATCTACAGCACAACGGTCTGATGACGCGCGGCGTTGGCGAGCTCACGATCACCGTGATTCCCGATTCCGGTACGGACGAACTCGTTGGTCTGCGTGGCAAGATGAACATCATCATCGCCGAAGGTAAGCACTCTTACGAGTTTGAATACACGCTTGCGGAACCGTGACTGAGATTAAGTAGCCACAAAAAGGCACAAAATGCACAAAAAAATCCATCCTTTCCGTCTTTATCCGTGGCTCGTTTTGCTCGTCTGCTTGAGTGCTTCAGCGCAAACCCGATCGACGAATGTCAAAGCGCTCGTCGGCGGCACGTTGATCGATGGTTACGGCAGTACGCCGATTCGCAACAGCGTCGTGATCATCGAAGGCGAGCGCATCAAGGCGGTGGGCCAGGTTGGAACGCTTGCGATTCCGCCGGGTGCGGAAGTGATTTCAACTGAAGGCATGAGCGTCTTGCCCGGACTTTGGGACATGCACGTGCACCTCATGATCAATGGCCACAGCGACTACGCGCACTGGGACAAGACGTACCCGCCGCTGATGGAAACGGTGATCATGCCGGCATCCGCGCGTCAGCTATTGATGGCGGGCATCACGAGTGCGCGCGATCTTGGTGGACCTTTGAAAGCCAGCATCGCCGTGCGCGATCGTATTCGGAAAGGCGAGATACCTGGTCCAACGCTTTACGTGTCAGGTCCGTTTATCCAGCACGAGCCGTATCCCGGCACTGACTACGTTCGCTGGGGCGTGAAGGGCGTGGACGATGCGCGTGCGAAGGTGCGCATGTTGGCTGAAGCCGGCGTCGACGTGATCAAGCTGATCGATCAGGATCAGATGACGATGGAGGAAGTGCAGGCCGTTGTCGACGAGGCGCACAAACGCAAGCTGCCGGTTGTCGCGCATTCGCATCGTCCGGAGGAGATTCGTCGGGGGCTGCAAGTTGGTGTTGATTGTTTCGAGCACACTGGGCTTGCGACCGCGCCTGAGTATCCTGCGGATCTGATCGCGATGATCCGTGAGCGGACAGCGAAGATGAGTCTTGGTCCATTGTTCTGGACGCCGACTGTGCAGGGACTTTTGAACTATGAATACGTTCGCGACAATCCCGAGCAGCTTGACGATCCGTCGTGGCAAGTAGGTCTGCCGCAGTCCATCGTCGACGACATCAAACAATCTTTGAAAAAGCCTGGAGAGTTGAGCTACTACCAGATCACGCCACTACGCCGCCCAACCCTCGCGCGCAAAATCGCACAGCTCTCCGACTCCGGCGTCGTGCTTCTGATCGGAACGGACAGCGGCATTCCCATGAACTTCCACAGCCAAACCACCTGGCGCGAGCTTGACGCCTGGGTCAACACTTTCAACATCCCCGCCATGACCGCCATCCGCGCCGCCACCTACTGGCCCTCGGTCGCTATGAAAGTTTCGGATCAAGTCGGCACAGTAAGCGAGGGCAAATACGCCGACCTCATCGCCGTCCGCGGCGACGTGCTGCGGCACATTGATCTTTTGCAGGACGTGGATATCGTGATCAAGCACGGCCGCCGGTGGAAGTGAATGTAGAAGTGTAGAAGCTTTAGATTTTGTTTGATAGATGAAGAGTCATGGATGAAACAAGTAAAGAAGCTTATCGAATAGCTGAGAGGAGGACTGATCGGGCGCTCCATGAACAATGGTCAAAGCTGGATCTCCAAGGGTTGGGGCAATCTCTCGCCAATCTCCTTTCTATTGCCAACGCGACAGACGAGCCTCTTTCGTTGGTGTCTTAAACACGGCATGCGAGTAATCAAGCCGCTGACTCTCATGGCGATGGGTGAATATCACGAGCCACGCGGTTGCTATCTGCCTTCGGTGGGGTATTAATGGTATAAGTATGACTGCGAGAATTCCGCGACCTCACTATCGAGGAGGTGTTATGAGTAAGACGCTAGATGCAATTTTTGATGGAAATGTGTTTCGACCGGACGGCCCTATTCAGTTGGAGCCGAACACGCGCGTTCGTCTTACAATCGAGCCGGCTCCCACTTCTGCGCAAGAATCCGAATCGTTTCTCCGCGTGGCTCGATCACTGAATCTGGAGGGACCTCCGGACTGGTCAACGCGACTAGACGAGTATTTATACGGCGGAACTGATACAGCCGATGAATAGGGTTTTCCTCGACACCTCTTACGCGGTCGCACTTTCCGCTACTACTGATCAAAACCATGCACGCACGGCTGAGTTAGCGGACGAATTAGAAAAATCTGGTGCACACTTCATAACGACTCGTGCCATTCTCCTTGAAATCGGAAATGCATTATCGAAAGTACGTTATAGATCGGCGGCTATAAACTTACTCACCGCTCTTGAAAATGATCCAAGAGTTCAAATCGTGGCTCATCAGATGAACTCTATCGACGAGCTTTTGAGACTTACAGTGATAGAGTCGATAAGGAGTGGGGATTGATTGATTGCATGTCCTTTGTTGTTATGAACGACGAGGGAATTACTGAAGCGCTCACAGCCGATAATCACTTCCGTCAAGCCGGATTTCGCGTACTGCTATAACTCGGTCGGTGCCAGAAAAGGCACAAAAAAGCGCAACAAAGATGCTGAGGTTTCTCACGAAGCGCCGACAGAATCGCACGGCGAGTGTGTGCTTTTGTACGCTCGCGATTCATGGGCCATACAGGGAGAGGGCGAGGTTGTTGGTGGGGGATTTGCCGCGCGGGCCCTGGGTGGTGTTGACGGATGAGCCGGGGGAGTTTGAGGGGTTGCCGGTGCGCGCGATCCGGCATCAGCCCACTGGTCCAATGGCAATAGATTTCGGGACGAGGTCGCCGCAGATGGGGATTGTACTCGGAGAGCCGGCGTATCACGATAAACGATTTGCTTTGCAGGCAGCGCTGGAAGAGTTTGAGACTGCGATTTTTGTCGATGCTGATACGTGCGTTAGATCGCTGCCGAGGCTACCCGTTTTTGGACCAGGTATCGCAGTTACCACGGTGTTGAATGCGACCATTGCGGAGCATTTGACTCGCTACGGATCGCATCGCAGACCAGCGTTTGAGAAACTCGCTGTCCAACTTACGGGCGATGTCGAAATGATTAACTCGGCGCGATGGTGTAGTGAGGCGTTGTTTGCGATCACCAAGGATGGGAATGAGAGAAAGTTCTTTGAGGCGTGGGCGCACGGCGCGGAGTTGTTACAAAGTGAAGGAATATTTACAGGAGAGGGCGGCGTGATTGGGCTGGCGGCTGTATGCGCGGGCTGGACGGTTAATTATAAGACGTTGGGTAAACTCGCGCGAAAGATGCAGCATGAAGGAGGGGGGCCGAAAACTATTCAACAATGAAGCGCCATTGCTGATTGGACCACATTAAAGCACGCGGAAAAGCATCCCCAACAGCTTTCACAACCTCAGGCCACTTCTGCTCGTCGTAATCGTCACCCGATAACCAGCCAC
Source organism: Pyrinomonadaceae bacterium (assembly GCA_035251975.1). Lineage (GTDB taxonomy): Bacteria > Acidobacteriota > Blastocatellia > Pyrinomonadales > Pyrinomonadaceae > PSRF01. Next base: position 8,573 of record DATFDT010000292.1, read on the forward strand.
CTGCTTTGACTTTCGGCAGCCACGCCTCAATATCGCGTTGGACGCTTGCATAGTCGTGACGCGCGTCGAGATGAACCCAATCGAGCGACGCATCACTAAACAGCCCTGCCGCACTAACCGAATCCGAAATGATCAACGTGATCTTTTCTCCGAACCCACAATCGAGCACGTTCTTGTGCAAAGCGCCGGCGAAAGTTCCACCACCTGCTGCAACGGCATCACCGTGATAATCCTTAGCGTGCCGGCCTTCCGGACCACTGCCGCGACAAGTGTCGATTCCGATCACATCGATCTTCTTGCCGCTGCACTCAACCACTTCACCCAACGAACAGAGACTTCGCCCCAGGTACGTCCCCACTTCAACAAACCTGCTGCCTGACGGAAACGCACTCACCGCCTCTTCCTGCGCGGAACGCCATGCGAACCAACCATCGATGTCGTACCAATACCTGCGAATACCAAAACGATGAAGCAACGACTCGCTAAACACCGCTCGCAGCGCGTTGTAGTGGCGCGACGAATAAACCGCTATGCGATTCTTGAGTCCCATTGTTTGGACAGCACTTCAGAATAATAACTGAGCAACGAAGGAATGGTTTTCTCCGGCGCGAATTCCAGCGCCTTCGCCTTAGCTGCCGACGACATTTCCGCCAAATGCCGATCGGTCCACGCAGCGATCATCTTGTCAGCCAACGCATCGGGATTGTCAGGTGGAACCAGAAATCCGTTCACACCGTCGCTAATCAATTCGTCATGTGTTGTGCCGATCGTGCCGATTACCACTTTGCCGAGTCCCATCGCTTCCAAACATGCGTTCGGAAAGTTGTCCATCAAAGACGGCAAGACGACGAATCGCGCTTCGTTGATAATGGGATACAAGGAACTGTGCCGCAGGTTCTCCACGATCACCAGTCGCTCAGCAACTCCGTTGCACTGCGCTCGCGCAAAAGCCGCCATCGACGATGCAAGAATCGTTTCCATGTCTCTGCCGACGAGCGCGATATACGCATCGGGGTATTGTTTCAAAAACCGTGGCAAAGCGCGGGCGAGCGTGTGAAAGCCTTTGTGCAACTGAAAGCGACCGAAATAGAGCGCGTATTTTTTGCCTTTAAGAAATTGATCGTAGACGGTGGTGTCCCAGTCGCGAGTCTCGACGTAAAAAGGTGAGCGAATCAGTCGCGCATCACCCGAGAGCATTTTCTGAGTCGCACGGCTCGGCGCATGGACGTTTCGCGCGAGCTTGTATTGCAGCGCTTCGAGACGTTCGGTCAGAGCCGAGTCGAAATTCTGTTTAATAAGCGTATTCCAGCCGGGTTGAGAGGATGCTCTTACGATGTGCGCCGTGCTCAAAAACGGAATAGAAAACAGGCCGCACGAAGAGTAGTTCGGATACTGGATCAAATCGAACGGCCGGCGACGATGAAGTTGTTTGAGTTTGCGATAAGTCTGGGCGCTGAAGTTGAGCCAGTGCAAAGTAGTTGTTAGTGAAGAGCCCGTGAGGCGGTTGAATCTGTACCACCCGCGCTTGGGCATCACGCGATGGACCATCACACCGTCGTGCTCAAACGCGTCATCATTTTTGCTTGAGAGTGTTACTACGTGAACGTCATGACCAAGCTGCGCGAGCGCTTTTGAAGTCCGATTGATGTAATTGGATAAGCCGCCGTCGAAGTAATCCTCTGTGACGAATTCAGGTGTGGCGAAGGCGATACGCAAGTTTACTTGATCGACCAGGGATGATGACCGTTTTGTGACTCGTGACCGTTGCGACCTGCGACCCTGCCGTAAGTGTCGACCAGCATCGACAGCACAGCATCAGGCGCGAACAATTTTAGATAACGCTCACGCGCAGCCTGGCCCATGCGTTCGCGAAGCGCCGGATCAGACGCGAGACGCTGCATCGCCCGGGCAAGTGCGTCGCTGTTGCCGGGCGGAACGAGAATTCCCGCATCAGGAGTCAACAGATCAGGCAAGCCACCGACGGTTGTGGTGATGATCGGCAGTCCGTGCGCCATCGCTTCGATAACACTCTTCGACGTTCCTTCAGCAAATGAAGGCAATACGAATACGTCGAGCGTGCGCATGAAGGCGCTGCACCCAACCGCGCCATCATACGATCCAACAAACTCCCACGAGCCATTCAATCGTAATTCGCGAACGCGTGCTTTCATGTCCTGCACTGCCGGGCCAGTGCCTGCTAAACGAACGAGCACATCGTCGCGGCTTTGTCGTAATTGCGCGAGCGCGTCAGCCAACACAAATGGTCCTTTGCCCCGCTCGATCCGCGCCGCGAATCCGAAGATCGTACCGTTCGTGCTCAGCCTGGCCGGCATCTTCAGTACGTACGCGTCGTCAGTAAGTAAAGGCAAGACGGAGATTGCCGGCAGAAAAGGAAAACGTTCGGACCACTGCTGCGCGAGCGTCGGCGAAAGCGCGGCGACTTCCGAACAGAGTGGCAACACCTTCTCGAGTCGTTTGTAGTGTGGATCGAGCGGCGGCAGGTAATGCGGCGTTCCCATCTCATGATACAGCACAGGAATTCCCGTTTCTTTACCGGCGCGAATGATGAGCGTGGCGCCGGTGTCGGGAGTGAACACGTGCAGCACGTCGTAATGGGAGTGGGCGAAGTAGTCGCGGCAGTTTTTATAATGAAAGCGCGAGATTACTTCGATGAGCACTTGCCAGATTTTTCGTAGACCTTTTTCTGTGCGCGGAACGAGAAGAAAGATCAACAAAAAGCCCGACAGCAAACCGCGCAGACTACGCAGGATCGTGAACGCGATCGAACGGTTGATGATGGTAACAACAGGAACGCCCGCATTGCGGAGGCGGCGATTGTAGCGATCGTTTTCAGCGGGTTTGTAAAACAGGACTACGTCAACATCGTGTCCAGCGTTGTGCAGGCTGATGGCGTAGCTGACGAGGATCTCATCAGCGCCACTCACTGGTCCAAAGAAGTGACTCTTGCAAAGAGCAATCTTCATAGACTTAACGATAACTCAGCAGCCAAAAGAGTCCGCCGCTCGCCAAAGTGCGAAACGGTCGAAGTCGAAAAGCATCGAGAATGTTCGATCTGGCTGATTTTGGTTTCCCTTCGTGGATCGAGTTGCTGGCTTCAGTCATTAATATCTGGTACGCGCGGTCGCGGAATTTGCGTCGCACGTGACGACGCTTTGCGCTCTTCGACGCGCGCGCGCGCGGACGAGCGAGCGCCATCTGCTGCACGCGCAAAGCCTGTTTACAAATTTCCGACGCATTGGAACACATCTGTCCGGATTCGGCGACTGCTTTACGATAAATCGCGACTGGCTCCTCAATCGCCGCCACTAAAAAACGCTCACTCAAGCGCAGCCACATGTCCCAGTCTTCGATAAACTTCGCTTTAGGATCGAATTTACCGGCGCTCGCTAAACTCGACTTGCGCGTGAGCACTGAGGGCATTGGGATGAAGTTATTTTCGAGAAGGTCCCAGAAGATGTCGCCTTGCGGGCAGCGCAACGGATAGATCTCACCGGTCGGAAGCTGCCGGTGCGCGTCGCCGACGAGCGCCTGGCCGTAACAGAATGCGATTCGATCGTCAGCCTCGATCAGGTGCAACTGTTTGTCGAGCGAGCCGGGCAGTCGCAGGTCATCGTCATCCAGGAAGGCGATGAACTCGCACGAGCTCTCGGCGACGCCGACGTTGCGAGCATTCGCGAGACCGCCATTCGTTTTCAATCCCACATACCGAATGCCTTCGATCTGTACGCACACTTCGCGCGTGTCGTCAGTCGAAGAGTCGTCAACAACGATCACTTCCAGATCCGTGCCTGCATTTCGCGCGCTCTCGATTGCGCGCGGCAGAAGCCGGGCACGGTTATAAGTCGGAATGACGACGCTGATTTTCGGCACGAATGTGAGGATGTATATTAGCCACAAAAAGGCACAAAAAGCACAAAAACTTTTAAGCAATTCATTTTTATGCCTTTTGTGCTTCTTTGTGGCTAACTAATTCTGCGGCAACTGCCGTTGAGTTGTGCGCCTTCTTCGACGACTAACGCGGGTGCGGCAACTTGCCCTTTGACGTTCGCGGTGCGGCCGAGCACGAGCTCTTTCGTGGCGCGAATGTCGCCCTCAACGGTGCCATTGATCTTCGCGACAGCGACATTGATTACGGCTTTAGTAACCTGCGCGCCGGTGCTGACGATGAGCGTTCCGTCTTCTGACGTCACATTTCCGGAGAAGTGCCCATCGATACGCAGCATCGATTTAAAGCAGACTTCGCCGGTAAAATTCACGACGTCGCCTACAAAGCCGAGCCAATTATCTTTATTGACATTGGTCCGTTGACTATTAACGAGCGTTGCCACAGTGTGCCTCTGGAGAGTCGGGGAAGGAAGAAAATTACCTGGACGAACGACACTATATCATTTGCGTCTCAGTGGGAAATGTTACGATTAGATTGCCGTTCCAAGACATCTCTGGGGCATCTACGTGAACACGGAGCACAATCCTGAATGAAAAATCTATTTGCAGCTGCGTGGATACTCGTGTGTGCGGGAATCGTTTGCGCACAAAAGATCGCTGAAGTGAAACACACTGCGCCTTCGATCGCTGCGCCGCGTGAGTGTTTAGCCACGTTCCGCGACTTCTTCAGTTACCTGCAAAAGACTGAGCCCGGAATTGTTCGTGATGAACAGGCGCAGAAACGATGGCTCACGCAGGAGTTGCGCAAGGCACTCGCGCAGAAACTCGCGACTTTTACGAGTCCGAAAGACGATCCTGATTACCCGAGCAACAACACCTTCATCGGCTCCTGGGATCAGCCTTCAACTTATGCGATTGTTTCGTCGCGGCGTTACGGCAAACGCGCCGTGATCGACGTGCTTTACAAGTGGGGACCAAAGACCAACTATCCTGGCGATGAACGAACCACTTCCTTCATTTTTCTGTTCGAAGATGGCGCGTGGAAGCTCGATGATATTTACACGTTCCGCGGCGAGTTTGTGCAGGCTGAGAGTTTGAATCAATATCTACGATCAAAGTGATGAAGTTTGACCTACATACGCATTTCTACACCGAAGCATTCTTTCAAACCATTCGCGATCTTCCCTCCGAGTTTTCTTTCGGCGCCAGCTCGACCGGGCAGACGATCATTACTCATCGGGGCGCGCGGTTTTTTGGCGTCACGCCGGCGATGACTGACGTCTCGAAACGCCTAGAGGACATGGATCGCGTCGGCATCGACGTTGAAGTCGTTTCGCTTTCAACGCCGAACGTCTTCTTTACTGACGCCGCGCACCAGCCTGAAGTCGCGAAGATGATGAACGACTCGTACGCTGATCTCATCGCGCGTCATCCGAAACGGTTCAAAGGATTCGCGTCGATTCCGATGGACGCGCCCGACGCCGCGCTCGCTGAGCTACACCGCGCGATCGATACACTGAAACTCAACGGCGTTATTTTGTTGAGCAACATCGGTGGCAGGGCGCTGACGTCGCCCGAGTACCGGCCGTTTTTCGAAGAAGCGAACCGGATGAAGTTGTGTATCTTCCTGCATCCGATGATTCCGGCGAATTCCGATGCGTTTCGGGAGTATGTGCTGGGGCCGATCATCGGTTTTCCGTTTGATACGAGTCTCGCGGTGGCGCGGATGTGTTACGACGGGATGTTTGAAGAGCTGCCGGACATTCGATGGATCATCGGGCATCTGGGTGGCGCGATACCTTACCTGATGGAGCGGATGGACAATGGCTTTCGAGATTTTGCGGATTGCCGGGTGAAGATCGATAAGCTGCCGAGTGTCTATTTGAAGAGGTTGTATTACGACACGGTGTCGTTCAGCCCGTACACGTTAAAGATGGTGCGCGACATGGTGGGCGCGGATCATATGGTGATGGGCAGCGATTATCCGCATTTATTGGGATCGATTGATCGGGCGGTGACGTCAATAGAGAACTTGCCGATCGATCAAGAGGAAATCAGCAAGATCTTTTCCGGGACGGCCCTAAGTATTCTGAATAATATTTAACCACGAAGAATAGAAC
>DATFDT010000293.1:0-6130 GCA_035251975.1 Pyrinomonadaceae bacterium
GGCGCCTACCGGCGTGTGCAAATCCGCCAGCACCGACCGCACCACCGGCACAACATTGCCCTGCCGCGCCTCGCGCTCAAACGCTTCGAACGATGGTGGTTGCAGATCTAACATTGTTATCCGAGCCGCGTGCCGTTGAGCCAGTGTCCACCGTCGACAACCAGCACGACGCCGCTAATAAAACTCGCCGCATCAGAACAGAGAAACACCGCGGCTTTCTCAATATCGGCGATTCTCCCAAAACGTCCAACCGGAATTTTCTTTAGTAAACGCTCCTTCACCGGCTGTGGCACGAGACGCTTCATGCCTTCCGTGTCTTCGATTGGACCAGGCGCGATCGCGTTCACGCGTATACCGTAGCGTCCCCACTCGACCGCGAGATTGCGCGTCAACGCATCGACCCCCGCCTTCGCCGCAGACACGTGAAGCTGCATCGGCGTCCCGAGGTAGTGAAGCGTCGCCGAAATGTTTAGGATTTGCCCGTGATGCTCCTTGAGCTGCGCAAAAGCCGCCCGACAAACGTTGAACGTCCCTTTCAGATCGATATCAACCACCGTCCCGAATCCATTAGGCGACAACTCCTCCGCAGCGCAAAGAAAATTTCCCGCCGCGCCGTTCACAACGATATCGATTTTGCCAAGCTGCTCGACGGTTCGCGCAATGGCCTTCTCAACTTCCTCCGGCTGCCTGACATCGGAAGCAACAGCAATCGCCTTCCCACCGTTCTCATTGATTGCCTTGGCGGCAGGTTCAAGGTGGTCCATCTTCCTACTAACAAGAGTCACAGCAGCACCCGCTTCCGCAAGTGCACGTGCAACTCCACCCGTGATCCCGGTCCCGCCACCTGTGACGAACGCCACCCGACCTTTCAAAATTCCATCATTAAAGATTGATTCACTCATAATCCTGATCCGCGTTTATCCGCGTAAATCCGCGGCCAAAATAGCCTCTTCCAATGTGAACTTTCCTTCATACAACGCCTTGCCGACGATAACACTATCAACACCTGCATCGCGCAACCGTTCAATATCATCAAGACTCGAAACCCCACCCGAGGCTGTCACACGCACATTTGCTGATCGCGCCACTGCTAATGTCTGTTCGATGTTTGGCCCAACCAACGCACCGTCACGAGCGATGTCAGTATAGATGATCCGTTCGACACCACATTCCGCCACCGACCGCGCGAGATCAACAGCCATCAGCGGCGTCGCCGTTTCCCAGCCGCGCGTCATCACACAACCGTCACGCGCATCAATCCCGACGCAAATCTTTGAACCGAAGCTAGTCACGAATTCTTTTAATTTTGCCGGAGCTTCCGCGGCCACTGTTCCGAGTACGACCCACGCGACACCTGCATCGCAAAGCTGTTGCACATTATCGAGCGAACGGATACCGCCGCCAAATTCAATCGGAACATCAACGGCGTCAACAATTCTCCTCAGCACCGTGCGATTGGGTGATTCGGCTTCACTAAACGCGCCATCGAGATCAACCACATGAATCATCTCTGCACCGGCGGATGCAAACTCACGCGCCACTTGAACCGGATCTTCATGGTAAACAGTCATCTCAGACTTTCGCCCCTGCAACAGCCGCACGCACAAACCATTCTTCAGATCGATTGCAGGAATGATAACCATTTAGTAACAACCGAGTGCACAGAACCGAGCGGTAGCGCCGGCTCAACCTCATCTCAGGGCGCTTGAATGGAACGCTGACCCGGCGCTACCGCGCTCGGTTCTGTACGCACCACGCTCATCACTTCCTCGAACAATAAACCATTCGTCGCGATTGAATTCCCACCGTACGCCGTCCGCACGCCGCGCCAGTCAGTAAACGTTCCGCCAGCCTCTTCCATGATCGGCAACAGCGGCGCACAATCCCACAGATTCATCACCGGATCCAGCATTATGTCTGCCCGCCCAGTCGCGACCAGGACGTAACCATAACAGTCGCCCCACGTCCGGCTCACCTGCGCACGCGCCCGTAACTCAGCCGTTTGCCCCGCAAAACTCGTCGACAACAACAACGCATCCTTGAGCTCAGCAGTAGTCGACACCCGCGCCGGTTCACCATTCAAAAAACATCCAAACCCCTTCGCAGCCGAAACAAGCTCGCCAAGCGCCGGCACATTCACGACTCCAACACTCATCTGCCCATCCATCTCGACCGCGATCAAAACTCCATAAAACGGAACGCCATGCACAAAAGCAAACGTGCCATCGATCGGATCGAGTATCCAGCGCCGCCCTGACCTACCTTCCAACTCACCTTCTTCTTCACCCAGAATTCCGTCGTCAGGAAACCGTTCGGCAATCCGCCTGCGCAGGTAGCTCTCCGCCTCTCGATCAGCGATCGTGACGTAGCTGCCGTCAGACTTTTTTCTCGTCTCCGGCTTTCTCTTAAAGTACTGCAACGTGATCTCACCCGCGCCGCGGGCGAGATCGACCGCGAACTCCAGCAACTCGTTAAGCTCGGTCACTTTGTCCCTTTCTTCGTTGCGCAAGTTCCTGTGCGATATCTGCGAGACTGACACCACGGGCCACCAGCAACACGATCAGGTGATACAAGAGGTCCGCCGTCTCCGCAGTCAATCGCCCATCGTCTTCATTCTTGGCGGCAATGATCGTCTCGGCAGACTCCTCGCCGACTTTTTTCAGTATCTTATCGAGGCCCTCTTCGAAGAGATATGTGGTGTAAGAACCGGAAGGCCGCTCACGCTCACGACTCTGGATCAACTCATACAGCCCGTCCAATAAAGTACCGAGAGACTGCGGCTGCGTTCCAGTATCAAAGCACGAAACCGCACCCGTGTGACACGCCGGTCCCGCAGGCTTAACCAACACGATGATCGCATCCTGATCGCAATCAAGCGCGAGATCCACAACCTCCTGCGTGTTGCCGGACGTCTCGCCTTTGTGCCAGAGCACGTTTCTCGATCGCGACCAGAACCACGTCTGTTTCGTTTCGAGCGTTCGCGCGAGACTCTCACGATTCATGTAAGCGAGCGTAAGCACTTCGCGAGTCGCAGCGTCCTGCACGATCGCCGGTATCAGACCGCGCTCGTCGAAACGAATCTCATCGAAGTTAATCATCTTACTTCCAGCCCGCGGCTCCTCAGATAACTCTTCACGTCCCCAATCGACAACTCGCCGAAATGAAAAAGCGACGCTGCGAGGACGGCACTCGCGCCACCTGCTGTCAGCGCCTCATAAAAATGTTCGACCTTGCCGGCGCCGCCTGAAGCAATCACCGGGATTCGAACGGCGTCAGAAACAGCACGCGTCAACTCGATGTCGTAACCGTTGCGCGTGCCGTCGCAATCCATACTCGTCAAAAGTATCTCGCCGGCGCCGAGTTGCTCGGCGCGCCCCGCCCATTCGATCGCATCAAGACCAACCGGACGACGACCGCCGTGCGTATAGACTTCCCAACCGCCCTGTTCACGCCTGCGCGCATCAATCGCAACGACAACACACTGGCTTCCGAAAGTCTCCGCACAGGCTTTGATCAACTCCGGATCGTCGACGGCCGCGGTGTTCAGCGTGATCTTGTCGGCGCCGGCACGCAGTATCGCGCGAATGTCTTCGACCGATCGCACGCCACCGCCGACCGTGAACGGAATAAACACCTCGTCAGCAACATGACGAGCTAGCCCAATAACGATGTCGCGGTGATCCGAAGACGCGGTGATATCGAGAAACGTCAACTCATCAGCACCCTCCAAGTCGTAACGTCTGGCCTGCGCGACCGGATCACCCGCGTCCGTGAGCGAGACAAAGCGAATGCCTTTGACCACACGGCCATTGTCAACGTCGAGACATGGGATGATTCGTTTCGCGAGCATTTCGTTAAAAACATTTCACGCAAAATTTCTGAGCATCCGCAACCCAACGTCCTGGCTCTTCTCCGGATGAAACTGCACACCACAAACATTCGAATCGGCAACTACCGACGCATAGCGCACACCATACTCAGTCTCACCCACAACCACGTGCGTATCACCGGGCTCGCAATAAAACGAATGCACGAAGTAACAAAACGCTCCCTCTTCAACACCTTCAAACAACTCATGCGATTGCGTCTGATGAATCCGATTCCAACCAATATGCGGCACGACTAAGTCGCCCTTAAACCTTCGCACACTCCCTCTCAACAATCCCAAACCTCTTGTCGATCCAAACTCTTCAGACTCATCAAACAGCAACTGCATTCCAACGCACACACCCAGCAACGGTGTCCCCTCGCTCACTCTCTCCTTCACCAACCGATCAAAGCCACGCTCTTTCAATGCCTTCATGCACGCCGCAAAAGCACCCACACCCGGCAACACCAGCCGCTCCGCTTCACGCAACACACTCTCATCGCCACTGACGATCGCTTCACAACCCGTCGCGGCAAACGCCTTCTCCACCGAGCGCAAGTTGCCGACGCCATAGTCGATGATCGCTACACTCACAATGACCCCTTCGTACTCGGAACGCCCAGGATGCGACTGTTTCGTTCGACCGCCTGCCGCAACGCGCGCGCAGAAGCCTTGAACGTGCCTTCCAGAATGTGATGCGTGTTGCGCCCGCGCAGGCAATCGATATGAAGATTGAACTTCGCCGTCTCCGCTAACGACCGCCAAAAGTGCTCTGCAAGCTCGACTGAAAAGTTTCCAATCATCTGCCGCCGCGTCGGCACTTCGTAAACCAGATAAAACCTTCCCGACAAATCGATCACGGAGCGACACAGCGCCTCATCCATCGGCACGACCGCTTCACCATAGCGATTGATGCCAGACTTATCACCAAGCGCCTGGACCAGCGCCTGGCCCAACGTGATCGCGATATCTTCGACCGAGTGATGATCGTCGATTTCGAGATCGCCTTTGCACGTCACCTGCAAGTCAAACAATCCATGCCTCGCGAAGAGGTCGAGCATGTGTTCGAGAAACGGCAGACCGATCGAGACACTCGACTTCCCAGTGCCGTCGAGATTGAGATCGACACGCACGTCGGTTTCTTTCGTCTTGCGCTGGACGTTTGCGATTCGTGATTGCATGGTCGTTAGTTTAGCCACAGATTTCACGGATTGCTTTCAACACGTAATCATTCTCTTCAGGCGTGCCCACGCTAAATCGAAAATACTCGCCCAACATCGGATAGCCGCTCACGTCGCGAATGAGAATGTCGCGCGCGAGCAACTCGCTGAAGATCCGTTTCGGATCGGTCGCTGACTTCACGAGTATGAAATTCGCGTGCGAAGCCACCGGCGCGAGACCATCGATCTGCGATAACTCCGCAAACAGCCGGTCGCGCTCCGAGACGATCTGGCGGACGAGTGGACGAAGCTCGCTCTCGTAGTTTTCAACAGCGACTTCCGCAGCGACTTGCGAGAATACATTGACGTTGTAAGGCAACACTGCTTTACCGATCTCGCGCACGAGGTCAGGAGACGCGAGCAGGTAACCGATGCGCAACGCAGCGACGGCCATCGCCTTCGAGAACGTTCGCAACACGATCAGGTTCTCGTACTCTTTAAGTAACGGAACGACTGTGTGGCCGGCAAACTCGTGATACGCCTCGTCGATGACGACCAGGCCGTGCGAGGCTTTGAGTAGCGCTCTCAGCGCGGCATCGTCAATCACACAACCGGTCGGATTATTCGGCGAGCAGATGATTGTGACGTCCGGCTGTTTCTCTTCAATGAATTGTTTTAGCGCTTCACCGTCGTACTGCAAGTCAGGAGTTAAGAAGATAGTTTCAACTTCACCGCCAAGCACAGTCGCGACTTGTGCATACAGTAGAAAGGTTGGCACGGAAAGCAGCAACGTCTTTCCCCGTTCCATCGTCACCATCAGCAACGCCTGGATGAGCTCATTAGAGCCGTTTCCGGCGATGATCCCGTCGGACCTCCAACCCGCGAAGTCGGCAAGATGTTCATTCAGACTGCCTGGCACGAAATCCGGATACCGCGACCACTTGCGCTCTGCAAACCTGCGCAAAACTTCCTCTTTAATATGAGCCGGCGCATCCCACGGGTTCTCATTTTGATTGAGCTTCAACGAAGCCCGATGCGCCGCAAGCGTATAGGCCTTAACCGCGCGAACCGATGATTTGATCGAATTCATAAAGAACCTTTC
>DATFDT010000294.1:0-22605 GCA_035251975.1 Pyrinomonadaceae bacterium
GCCCCTCTTCCTGACTTGTTCTATTTCCAGTCGCTAAGATCCTTGTGATGCCTGGATTAGAACAAGTCAGGAAGAGGGGCTTGCCCCCGCTCTTGTTAGAATTTGGAAGAAATCTGATGTAACCCGCGTCTAAAGTCTGAATGATGGTGGCTGAACAGCTTATCGATGGACGGGTTATCGAAGCCTGCCAGCAGGGCGACCGCGCCGCGTTTCAACTCCTGTTCGAAACCTACAAAGACAAGGTGTTCTCGATCGCCGTCTACTCATCGGGCGGCGACCGCGCCGTCGCTGACGACGTCACGCAGCAAATTTTCTTGAAGCTGTTTACCGCGATTCGTCAGTTTCGTGGCGAGTCAGAGTTCACGACCTGGCTTTACCGTCTCGTCGTCAATGCTTGTCTCGACGAGCGCCGCCGTCGCCGGAGATTGCTGCCGTGGGGAGAGACTGTGGCGATGAGTAATCCGAGCGAGAAGAAGCCTCAGGAGAAACAGTACGCGCGGCTCGAAGTCGCTGAGGCGGTGCGGGCGGCGATTGGCGAGCTCAAGCCAAAGTTTCGTTTGCCGATATTGTTGAAGTACATCGAGGGTTTGTCATACGAGGAGATCGCGAGCGTGATGGGTTGTTCGAAAGGCACGGTGGCTTCACGACTGAATCGTGGTCACAGCCAGTTAGCGAAGCGGCTGTCGCATTTGAACAATCCGGCAGCGTGGGGTGAGTAATGCGGCATAAACACGTAACAAAAGAAATTTCAGCTTATTGTCATGGAGAACTGTCGAACGAAGAGTCGAAGCAGTTTGCGGAGCATATTATTGCGTGCGCGAAGTGTCGCGCTAAATTTGAAGAGGTTAAGCTTGGTGTGAAACTCGCCGAGCAACTGCCGCAGGTTGCCGCGCCCGATCATCTCTGGCGCGAGCTTGAGCCTTTACTCGATCGCGAGCACGTTCAAATTCGTCCGGCGCAAGTTTCTTCGTGGCAATTGAAAGCTGCTGCGGCCGTGCTCGTTTTGCTTTCGGCCTGGGGCGTTTGGTTGGTCTATAGCAATCGTGATAATGCGATCTTATCTGTGAATGGAAAGCCTGCTTGGCGAGTGAAGAGAATCGATGGCGCACCGAAAGTCGGAGCGGAACAAATCTCAAACAATGGAGAGCTGGCTGTTGGTGAGTGGTTGGAGACTGATGGAAACTCGCGTGCGCAGATTGCCGTCAGCTCGATCGGAAGCGTCGATATCGATGAGAACACGCGTGTGAGATTGTTGGAAACACAACCGACAGAGCACCGCCTTGAGCTCGCACGCGGAAAGATGAGCGCGCACATCTGGGCGCCGCCACGTTTATTCTTCGTCAATACTCCTTCTGCCGTTGCGGCCGATCTTGGTTGTGCTTACACGCTCGAAGTTGACGATCAAGGATCGAGTTTGTTGCGTGTAACGTCAGGTTGGGTAGCGTTGGAGTTGGAGAATCGTGAATCGATCGTGCCGGCTGGTGCTGCGTGTGAGACGCGACCGTCGCTTGGACCGGGCACGCCTTACTTCGAAGATGCTTCGAACGTTTTTCGCCAATCGCTCAAAACGGTCAACTTCGATCCGGATGCGGCGGCGCGTAGCTCAGCACTGAATGCTATGTTGGACCAGGCTCGCCCACGCGACACGCTCACACTCTGGCACTTGTTAACCCGTGTCGAGGGCCAGGACCGCGCGCGTGTTTACGACAAAATGGCTACGTTATTCCCACCACCCGCAGGTGTCACTCGTGAAGGTGTACTGGCATTGAATCAACAGATGCTTGACGCCTGGCGCGACGCTATGGAGACAACGTGGATGGGCATTTGGAAAGGCGTGCCCAAGCCACTCGCAGAGGCTTACTGGAAAACGAAGAACGGGCTGAGTCGCCGGTTGAAAGACATGGCCCCGAAGTAGATCACAAAAAGCACAAAACTGAACACAAAAGGCACAAAATTAATCTTGTAAATCCTGTAATCCTGTCTAAGACTGACTCAGGTCTTAGGCAGGTGACTGGTGTCGTTAACCACTAACACTCGCACAAATCCATCATCACGAAGCTCAAACTTTGTAATCCCGCAATTAGCACTCGAGATCCAGACGGGTTTGAGTTCGGGCGCGTCGAGAGCGCCCATCAAGTGCAAAGCGAGGATGCAGATGGTGCCGGTGTGGCTGAAGACCGCGATCTTGCCGCCGCGATTCTCTTCGATGATCTCGTCTAACTTCTGCCGTGCGCGATCGAGTAGTTGTCGATAGCTCTCGCCGCCACTCAACACATAGTCAAAGTCGCGTCGCAGCAAAGCCGCATACTGCTCGGGATGTTGCTGGGCGGCGTCTTCGAATGTCAGACCTTCCATCACGCCCACAGAACGCTCGCGAAAAGCAGTCGTGCTTTGAACAGTCAAACCTGTCATGTTCGCGAGTGGCTTCGCCGTCTCCATCGCGCGCGCGAGGTCGCTCGAATAAATCGCGGTCAGTGATTCTGATTTGAGTGTGCGGGCGGTGGCTTCGGCCTGGTTGCGGCCGCGTGCGGATAAGGGAGTTGCCGTGTGACCGCCAAAGCGACGTTCAGCGTTCCCCTTGGATTGACCGTGACGAATCAGGAGGACATTCGTGGTGTGGGGCATTTCTAAAACAATTGCTGTTTAAGCCGCGACCGCGTCAGTTTTCAACTTCTCCGCCTGGTAATGCGCGACGAGGGCGTCGATGAAAGGATCGAGGCCGCCTTCCATCACGAGATCGAGCTGGTGGATCGTCAACCCGATGCGGTGATCGCTGACGCGGTTCTCTTTGAAGTTGTAAGTGCGAATCTTCTCGGAACGATCGCCAGAGCCGACCATCGAACGACGCTCGCTCGCGAGTGCTTCGTGCTGCTTCTGCTCTTCAAGCTCCTGCAAGCGCGCACGCAAAACACGCATCGCTTTGTCGCGATTCTTGATCTGCGATTTCTCGTCCTGCATCGAAACGACGGTGTTCGTCGGCAGGTGCGTAATGCGGACCGCCGAGTAAGTCGTGTTGACTGACTGGCCACCTGGACCAGACGAGCAGAACGTATCGATTCGCAAGTCCTTCGCATCGATCTTCACGTCGACTTCTTCAGCTTCGGGCAACACGGCAACCGTGATCGCCGAAGTATGAATTCGTCCACTCGCTTCAGTCTGCGGCACGCGCTGCACGCGATGAACGCCCGACTCGTGTTTCAACTTCGAATAGACCTTGTCGCCTTCGATCAGCACGATCGCTTCCTTGAGCCCGCCAATGCCTGACTCTGACGCTTCAAGCACTTCGAAACGCCAGCGCTGCTTCTCAGCATAACGCGAGTACATCCGCACCATCTCGGCTGCAAACAGCGTCGCCTCATCACCGCCAGTTCCGGCGCGAATCTCGAGAATCACGTTCTTCTCGTCATTTGGATCGGTTGGGATCAGGAGGAGTTTGAGCTCGCGATCGGCGTCGTCAATGCGAGTCTGTAACGACTCCAACTCGAGGCGCGCCATCTCGCGCATGTCTTCGTCGTCAGACGTGTCCATCAACTCGCGCGCGTCGGCCAATTCGGCTTTCAAGCTCTTCCACACCTGATACTTCTTCACGACTTCTTCGAGCGTGCGATGTTGCTTCGCGGCTTTGCCGTACGCGGAAGGATTCGAGAGCAGCTCGGGAGACGAAAGCTCCTGAGTCAACTCTTCGTAACGGCTAACTATCTGTTCCAGTTTGTCTAACATGTAGACCTCTTTATGAAAGCGGAGCGGGCAACGGATCACCCGTCTGCGGCTCCAGCTTTAAAGATTCTTTCAACGCTTCGATCGCAACTTCGAGTTGCTTATCGTCGGGCTCCTTGGTGGTGACGTTTTGCAGCCACACGCCCGGCATCGTCAGTATTTTAAATATCCAACTACTCTCTTTTTTCGCCGAGAGCCGAATGATCTCGTATGAGAGACCAGCGACAACCGGCATCAGCACGATACGGATCAGGAAGTTGAGCAACAGCGAATCAAACTTGATCACGGAAAAGAGCACGATCGCTACGAGCATCACGACCATCAGAAAGCTCGTGCCGCAGCGCGGGTGTTGTCGCGGTTGCGGTCGCGCGTTCTCGACAGTCAGCGGCAGACCTGCTTCCCACGTGAACACCGTCTTGTGTTCCGCGCCGTGATACTGAAAGACGCGGCGAATGTCCTTCAAGAGCGAGAAGCTAACGATCATGATCAAGAAGAACGTCATGCGAATCATGCCGTCGATCAGGTTGAACGCGACTGAAGGACGCACGGGATGCAGGTAGGTTCGCACTGTGGACCATGCATCCGTGTACCACGCTTCATTCGCAGGTTCCGAGGCAGCGGGAGTTGCAGGCGCTGCGGTACTCGTCGCCGCGGCAGGCGTAGTCGCCCAGCCCGCGCCGATAAAGAGCGCATTCGTCAGCAACAACGGCGCAGCGACGAAAAGCAGCACGTTGAAGATGAGCGCGAAAATTATCGATCCGACTGCCGCACCCGTCGTACCTTTCTTCAACTCGTCTTTCGAACGCTTCTGCGTCGGCACCGGAAACAGACCCGGCACCGCGCCAGTCAGGCCAGCAAAATCTCCTTCACCTTCGATCACGGCGGGCGAGAGCGCCACTTTCACTTCTTCCGCGGCTTCCGCCTCAGCAAAAGCCTCGTTGGCGGAGTAGTTCAGCGCCTTGATGCCGAGCCCCATCGACTGCACGAGCACCGCGCCGCCGCGCAACACCGGCAATTTGAGGATCGGATACTTATCGCTCCACTTCGGCAGCCGTGCCGCGGTGTTCACAATCGTGCCGTCGGCTTTGCGGACGGCGATCGCGTAGGCGTTTGGCGTCCGCATCATCACGCCTTCAATGACCGCCTGGCCGCCAACGATTAGATCTCGTTCTGGTGTACTCATGATCTTGATCTGTAGTTACAAAAATGCCGGCGAGTGATGTAGTTCGCAGGTTTAGCGAGAGCTACTGAATTTCGCCGGCAGGCTGGAAATGTGATGGCTAATGCTGTGTGGAAGCCGCGGTCTCGGCGGCCGGTTTCTTCCCGTAGCGCTTGTTGAAACGATCCACGCGTCCGGCGGTATCGACCAGCTTTTGTTTACCGGTGAAGAACGGGTGGCAAGCCGAGCAAATTTCGACGTGCAGGTCGCCCTTCTTGGTCGAGCGGGTCTGGAATGTCTCGCCGCAAGCGCAGGTAACAGTTATATCGACGTATTCTGGGTGAATTCCTGGTTTCATCTTGTCACTTTCTCATAGGCGGCACACGAGCCGCATTTTCAAACAGAATATCTTAGAGGTCTGCCCGCGGGCACGTCAAGCAGCCCACGTAACTCAACTCTGCGTAACCTCTGCGTCCGCTGCGCCTCTGCGGTTTACATCCTTTGTGTGTTCTTTTACCGCAGAGGCGCCGAGGACGCAGAGGTTACGCAGAGTTTGAAGTAGAAACGTTTTTCAAAAATTCGTCATTCTGGTTATCAGAACAATCCAAATAGGGAGGTTAGGAATGTCCCGGGATTTATCATCCAGCGTTGAGTTCTTAAGACCGCCAGGTCAATCCGCACCCACCGGCATAGTATTCCTACCCGTTGCGGGTCACTGAAAGTTGAGGCGGCGGCAATTTCATTGGTTAACAAACATCGACGAGAGCCTTGTACACTACGTCTCAGACACGAAACCCGGAAGCTCTGGAAGCTGCGTTTTCAACAACAGTTGGATGCCGTTTGCGCTACATCACGCCAGCGCTGACAACGATCATCCGGACGAACGAAACCAGTCCCGATTCATGAATGAAGGCATCAGGTTCTCTGCCATCGTCGCCTACCTGGAGAAACTCAAACAGGACCAGCCGCAACAACGCGCTTCGATCGATGAAATTCTCTCGCATGTAAACGGAACTGACGCGGTCCTCGGTCACTTTGGCGCGCTCGGACGCGTGGCGCCAAATGAAGGTTCGGCCGTCGAAACACTCGTGAACATCTACAAGGGCGAAGCCGGCGACATCGATGTTGGCTTTGGAATATCGAATGGTTCAACCTTCACTATCAGGAGAAGCTCAAGCGAGTAGCCGATGTCATCGTGAAGATGAATCTAGACATCTGGGCTTTCGAGGAAACCTCCGCCGAAGCAACGCAGGCCCTCGTCGATTATCTGCGAGACGCTTATCACCTCGACTTCGCTTGTGACTTCTCAGAGCCGGATGCGCCGAGCGACAAGCAGACGACAACCGTGATGTGGAACCAGAAGACTGTCACCGGCAGGAAAGAGGAGTGGCCCGTATATAAAGGGCCCAAATTCATTGATCGATCACATCTTCCTGTCGCCGAATCTGGCGCAAACTTACGGGGCCGATGATTACTTCATCGTGGCCGCCGACAAGGATGCGCCTGACTACCTGTTGGCGCTCAGCGATCATCGCCCGGTTTTGGTCCGACTCAGTCTCAACAGTAATCAACCAGATCATGAGAGTGTAATTATGAGAAACGAAAAAGGATTCCCGGAGTCGTTACGCGAGAGGTTAGCGGTTCTTGAAGTGGACGGCGGAGCTGGCCCGAGCCGTTCGAGAAGTAATGGGTCGAATCGAGGCGACACTTCGGTGAGTGTTCCGTTGAGCGTCGCGATTAGCGGAGATGAGATCAATCTCTCCGCGCGTCTAAACCTGCGTCAGCTTACTTCGTTGATGGGCCAGCCTTCGACCGGAGTTTCGGAAGAAGCTGTAACCATCGATCCGAACTACAGTCAATCGCATGGGCTACAACCCGAATTTTCTCGGAGGCAGTTCGGTGAAAGTCGCGTTACCGAAACTGTCGGCCCAAATGAAGACAAAGGCCGCCATCAACCAGGAAGCTGCCAGCGGAGCGGACAAATTCGTCCTGCCTTACCATCATTACAGTGTTGTAATGAACAAGGAGAGACGCCTCGCGTTCTGCACTGCCGTTAACATCGATGGAAACATTTTCTACAACATCAAGCGAGAAACCGATAAGTGGATCTTTGATCCGAGGCTTGATCAGGACGAGCAGACCGGGAATGACGTTTACAAGAACAATCCGCTCGACCGCGGACATCTGGTGCGCAGGCTCGATCCGGCGTGGGGAACCTCGCAGGCACTCGCGAAGGTGGCCAACGACGATACGTTCCATTACACGAACTCGACGCCGCAGCACCATGACTTCAACGCGGGCCAGTCGCTTTGGGCCGGACTCGAAGACCACATTCTGAACAACGCCGACGTGCGTGATTTCAAAGTGTCAGTCTTCACTGGTCCAATCTTCAGCGACGATGATGACCAGTACCGTGGCATACAACTCCCGCGTCAGTACTGGAAGGTCGTGGCAATGGTTAAGGATGACGGAAAGCTCTCCGCGACGGCTTACCTGCTGAGCCAGGCGAAATTGTTGCAGGGCATTGGCGAGGAGGCTGTGGGGGCGTTCTCCTACGGGGCTTATCGAACGTTTCAGGTTCCGGTGGCCTTGCACGAAAAGTCGTCACACATGCTCTTCTCTGTGCAATCTCTGCGTACTCTGTGCCTCTGTGGTTGAAGATTGCATAGGAAAAACAACCACAAAGACACAGAGGACGCAGAAGTTGCACAGAGAAATCAGACTTTTCGTGCAAAGCCGGTTCCGGTGAAGAGAATCGAGAAGTTGACGGGACTGGATTTTGGTCAGCTTCGGAATTTCGATCCGAAGAAGAATCTCGAAAGTGACTGTGGCGGACTCGAAGCTATCGAGCCTCGTGAAGCGGTGTTGGAGGATTACAAAGACATACAGTTTTAGGAGTGGAGAACAAAAACGTCTCCCGCAAAGGCGCAAAGCCGCAAAGGAACTGGTTACTCGTTGCGTTAACTTTGCGTCTTTGCGCTTTTGCGGGAGTACTTCTTCGCGTTCCTCTCCCAAAACACGCCGTCGACATAGCCCTGAATAGACTTGTCGGCAGATGCAATTTCTAACCGCTTCTGCGCGAGGCAACAGTAACTCTCATCAATCTCGACACCGAGATAGTGTCGCCCGAGTTTCTTTGCGACGACCGTCGTCGTTCCAGAGCCATTGAACGGATCAAACACGAGATCACCTTCACGCGAACTCGCCAGCACGATTTTCGCCAGTAGTTTTTCGGGTTTTTGCGTCGGGTGATCGGTGTTTTCCGGCATTGACCAGTACGGCACGGTCAGATCAGTCCACAGATTCGAGGGGTAGGTGACGCGGAAGCGCCCGTTTTCCGTTTCGGTCCAGTCTTTCGGCTCGCCATTGCTGTTCGTGTACGGCGCGATCACCTGTCGCTTGAGCATCACCGCCTCGACGTTGAAGTAATAATCCTCACTAACAGTGAAAAACCAGATATCTTCCGAACAGTTCTTCCAATTAGACTTCGCGCCGCGTCCTTTCTCACGTTCCCACGTGATCCGGTTCTGCGGAATGAAATATCTCTCACCAACACGCTGAATGGCCGCTGAGCTCCGCCAATCGCCACATATATAAATAGACGCCGTGGGCTTGAGTATCCGGACTGTTTGCGACAGCCACGAATCGAGCCATTCGGAGTATTCTTCGATCGATGTTTGCTTGAATTTGCGGTCGTTGAAACTCTTCGTGAGGTTGAATGGCGGATCGGCGAACATCAGATCGACGGACTGATCCGGAAATAACGGGACTGCAGTGAAAACGTCCTGACAGAAGATCTTGTCTCGCACCTTTTCGAGACTCGCCGGCGCTTCTATCTTCGCAAGTGAGGCTTGATAGCGAGTTAACTCCGACGCGGAAAGCGTCAACGTTCGATTGAGCGGAGCCCGCGTTCCGTCTGCGTTTGACACGGCCACACTTTACCTCAGTTGGAAAAAATTCGTGAGATCATTGTCACCATGAGGTAATATGAATCGCGCTTTGCTATAATTCGTTTTCGCTTTCTTCTCTTATTCGCTGTAAAAGCACTGTTTACGAAGCGATTGTCTCCCCGATCCCCTCCGAGGATTTTTCGGGAGATAATCAGCTAACAGCGGTGTAAGTGTAGTCGGGCTGCCGGCATAAATGTCAGAAGATACGAAGCAACCAGGTTCTGAAGAACCCACACAGCCGGGCGTCTCAGATGCTGAGGCGTCCGGCACGCCACCCCCTTCAGCAATTCCGCCCGCAGGTACGCTCGCCGGAGCCGACGCCGAAAAAGCGTCGATGGTCGAGCAGGCCAAAGCGCGCGTGGCTGCGGTGAAAGACTCACTCGCGACCGGCGCCGCTGCGCCCGGTGCGCCGAAACCGCCAGTCAAGAAAAAGGACGAAGGGCCAAAGCCAACGGACGCTTCCAATCATCCGCTCGTCAAAAAACTCAAAGCACAATTCGGCGACGCGGTTGGAGATGCAGTTGAGTTTATCGGGCAGCTTTCCGTTAACGTCGACGCCGCACGCATCGTCGAGATCTGTGATTTTCTAAGAACCGACCCCGATACAAGCTTCAACTATCTCTCGGATCTGACCTGCGTACACTGGCCTCGCACGCCTGCGCCATTCGAGATGGTCTACAACCTGTTTTCGATCGATTCGAACGAGCGTGTCCGACTGAAAGCCCGAGTTAAAGAGAGTGTTGATAGCGTCACCGGCGTTTGGCCCTCGGCGAACTGGCTCGAACGCGAAGTTTTTGATCTGTTTGGAGTGCACTTCAACAACCATCCGGATCTGCGTCGACTGCTCTTGCCGCCCGACTGGGAAGGTTTTCCTTTAAGAAAAGATTACCCGCTCGAGTTTGTCGAGAATGCGTGGACGGAGAGGCACCTGCCCGAGATGACTGACGTCGAGAAGGAGCAGTTGCAGCAACGGCGCGCGTATGGTCTCGAGATTCTTTCAGTGCCGCAGGAACGAATGATGCGCCAGATATTTATTGGCGGCAAGGAAGTGATGCCGAAAGATAAATGACGCCGAAAGAGATCGCCACGCAATACGAAGCGAAAGTTTTCGACACGCCGGATGCGGCAGAGGGCGCGGGGTTTGTTTTGGCTGAGACCGCGGCGCCGCGAAATGTGTGGAACAAGGCGAGCGCGGCGAATGCGATCGTGTTAAAGCTCGCGGAGAAGAAGGAAGCGGGCGAGGTTGAGGAGATTGGTTTGGTGATCGAGCCCTTCCGCGTGACGGGGTGTTACAAACCAAATTCTTCGGAAGCGTCCGCGGCTTAGCGAAAGCATGAACACGGATAGACGCGGATAAGAACCGGATTTAATTCGAAATGCATCAGGTAGAGATAGCGACAACTCAGGAGACATTGCTCGACAGCCCCGAGATGGTGCTGAACATGGGGCCGCAGCATCCGTCGACGCACGGTGTGCTGCGCGTGGTTCTCAAGCTCGACGGCGAGACTGTGATGGATCTCGATTGCGATATCGGTTATCTCCATCGCGGCATGGAGAAGATTGCCGAGAATCGCATGTACACGCAGATCGCGCCGTACTGGGATCGTCTCGATTACATTGCTGCAGTTTCCAATGGTCTTGTTTGGGTGGAAACAGTCGAGCAGATGATGGGCCTGCCCGTACCACCGCGCGCGCATTACCTCCGCACGATTCTTACTGAGCTCAATCGCATCGCTTCGCACCTGCTCTGGCTCGCGACACACGCGCTCGACATCGGCGCCGTCACCGTTTTGCTCTGGGCGCTCCGCGAACGTGAAGAGATTTTGAAGATCTTCGAACGACAGTTTGGCGCGCGTTTGACGTGTCACGCGTGGCGCGTCGGCGGTATGCCGAACGATGCGTATGACGACTTCAACAAAGACGTTCGCCAGTTTGTCAACAATTTCCCGAAGCGACTCGACGAGTATGAAACAGTGCTTTCCGAGAATCGCATCTGGTTGAGTCGAACAGTCGGTATCGGCGTGATCTCTGCTGAAGATGCGATCGCGATCGGTTTGTCAGGACCGGCGCTGCGTGGTTCCGGCGTCGCGTGGGACGTGCGCAAATCGCGACCATACGCTGCGTATGGCGATATGGATTTCGATATTCCGATTGGCGAGAACGGCGATACCTATGATCGATACTTAGTGCGACTTGAGGAGATGCGACAGTCGCGACGGATCATCGACCAGGCTTTGGAGAACCTTCCCGACGGTCCGGTCAATGCGAAATTGCCGAAGATCGTGAAGCCGCCCGTTGGTGACTACTACCACTCGATCGAAGCACCGAAAGGCGAGATCGGTTGTTATCTCGTCGCGGACGGCACTGCGCAACCGTGGCGCGTCCGCGTGCGGCCACCGTCATTCATCAATCTGCAAGCGCTGCGGCAGATGTGCATCGGACATCTCGTGGCGGATGTGGTAGCGATTATCGGAACGTTGGATATTGTTTTAGGAGAGATCGACAGATGAAAATTTCTCACGCAGCGACGCAACGGCGCAGCGACAGAACGAATTTACGTTGCGCCGTTGCGCCGCTGCGTGAGAAATCCTGATCACGAGCCATGCTTCTTTTCGCTCCAATTGACGTACTCAACGATCTCCTGCTGAGGCTGGGTCTCGGCGAGGAGACGATCAGGTATTTCGTTTGGCCGTTGATTCAGATCGGCCTCGTCGTCACGCTCGTGGCGCTCTGGGTCGCTTACGCGACTTATCTCGAACGAAAAATCTCGGCGTTCATGCAGGCGCGGCTCGGGCCGATGCGCGTTGGTCCATGGGGACTGCTACAACCGATCGCAGACGGACTCAAACTGCTCACTAAAGAAGACTTCATCCCCGAAAAAGCCGATCGCTGGATCTTCTTCTTCGCGCCGTACATCGCCGTCGCCTCGGCATTCATCGTCTTTTCTGTCATTCCCTTTGGTCCTGACTGGGCCGTGATTGCCGACGTTAATATTGGACTACTTTTGGTGCTCGCTGTTTCGAGCGTCGGCGTGCTCGCGTTGATTCTCGCCGGCTGGTCGTCAAATTCGAAGTACGCGCTTCTTGGTGGATTGCGTTCGAGCGCGCAGATGGTTTCGTACGAAGTCGCGATGGGACTATCGCTCATCGGCGCCCTCATGTTTGCGCGTACGCTTTCACTTTCGGGCATCGTTGGCGCACAGGGATCAGATTCGATCTGGTACGTGCTCTATCAACCGGCGGGATTCCTGTTGTTTTTAATCAGCGGTATCGCGGAGAACAATCGCGCGCCATTCGATCTGCCGGAAGCGGAATCAGAGCTCGTCGCCGGATTTCACACCGAATACTCGGGCATGCGCTGGTCGCTGTTCTTCATGGCTGAGTATGCGGCGATGGTCGTCGTCGCGGCAGTCGCGACCACCGTTTATCTCGGCGGCTGGTATTTCCCGTTTGTTTATCGACTCGAAACGGCCGGACATCACAATCTGTTCGTGCTCGTCAGCGTCCTCGTCTTCCTCGTGAAGGCTTCACTTATTCTTTACTTTTACTTCTGGCTGCGCTGGACGTTGCCGCGTTTTCGTTACGATCAATTGATGGACATCGGTTGGAAGTGGCTGATTCCATCAGCGCTGATCAATATCGTCATTTCAGCATTTGCAATCTTTCTCGTGCAGGCCCTTAATGGTTTTCGAGGAATGCAGACGCTCGAGTCTCTCGATCGCGGGTTGAACCTGACCGCCAGTGGTAAAGCGATCATGATCGTGATGGGGATTGTGGGGCTGTTTGCGACCGCTTCGCTGCTCGCGCGCATCAACTGGCGCTCGCGCGATTTCAATCTGAAGGTTCAACGCAGAGACATTAAGCTGGTGAACTTGCCGAAGGGCAAACCCGCGGTGCAACCGGGGAGTTAAATATGCCATTAGTAAAAACTCCGAAACCGACGCTCAGTCAGAAGCTAAAACGCTTCTTCATGATCGATTTGATCAAAGGACTCGGGCTGACGTTGAAATACAATCTCGGCGCGCTCACTGACAAAGATGCAGTGGCGGGCAAGGGAATCTACACCGAACAGTATCCGAAGGTTCGACCTGACGTGGCGCCGCGTTTCCATGGCGCGCCGCGTCTCAACATGGATCCGGAAACGCACGACACGCTTTGCATCGCGTGCAACTTGTGCGCGATTGCGTGTCCTGAAGACTGCATCGACGTGATTCCGATGGACGTCGAGATCGTCGTGGCCGGCAAGCCGCGCCGCAAGAAGGTTCTCGACGAGTTTATCTTCGACACTTCGCGGTGCATGTTCTGTGCGTTGTGCCAGGAAGCCTGCCCGACCAGTTGTTTAGAGTTGACGCAGGACTTCGAGCTCGCCACCTACTCGCGCGCCGGATTTGTCTGGAATCGCGAGATGCTCGAGCAGGGCCGCGAAACCGTGAAGTACACAAGCTGAGTTTTAGCCACAAAAAGGCACAAAAACAAAAAACGATTTTTGCCTTGGAGTGGTCCAGTTCTCTTCGAGTTGTCGGTTTCGTGACGGCAATTCTTTATCGATTGTAGTTCGGCTTTTACATTTTGTGTTTTTTGTGCCTTTTTGTGGCTAAAGATGACTCTTAGTGGCTACGAAGCGCTCTTCTTCTGGATCTTCGGTTTGGCGGCGATCTTCGCCGGTTTGCTGACCGTGATGGCGCGCAATGCTGTGCATAGCGCGCTGTTTTTGATCTCGTCGCTCATTTCGGTCGCGGCGCTGTTCATCCTTGCGCGCGCCGAATTCATCGCGGGTGTGCAGATACTCGTCTACGTCGGCGGCGTGATGGTCCTGTTTTTGTTTGTGATCATGCTCGTCAACGTCGGCGCCGAAGAACGTGGCAGCGAGGAGATCTTTAACAACCAGCGACAAGTCACGGCCAGTTTGATCTTCTGCCTATTGCTGGTTGGCGGAATGCTTTACTCAATCAACACGGGCTATCGCGGTTTGCAGGCGCGCTATCCGGCGACGCCCGAAGTAGTCGCGGCACAGGAAACAATTCGAGATGAGGCACACGCGCCTTCCGCCACGGGCAGCAGCCGCATCACGAAAGATACGGAGAGCGTCGGCAACAGTCTTTATCGTTATGCGTCGCTGCCGTTCGAGATCGCGAGCATCTTGTTGCTGGTGGCGATTATCGGTTCCGTGATGCTGGCGCGAACACTAAAGCAGGAAGCTTCGGCGGATGACGTCGCACCCGAGAATGCGGATTAACGCGGATCTAAAGACGCGGATTTTATGCTTACTTACTTAGGCGCAATATTCCTACAACAGGGCGACACGACGCGGTTTGATTTGATGAAGCAGGCGGCGGTGAATCCCGATCTGTCGAAGTTTCTCGTGATCGGCGCGCTGCTGTTCATCATCGGTGTGGCAGGTGTGCTCACGCGGCGAAATATCATCGTGATCTTCATGTCGATCGAGTTGATTCTCAATGCCGCGAATCTGAACTTCATCGCGTTCTCTCGATATCTCTCCGCTATGGGCAATGTTAACGCGGTCGCCGGGCAGATATTCGCGGTGTTTGTGATCGTGGTCGCTGCGGCTGAGGCTGCCATCGGTTTGGGAATCGTTATCGCGCTTTACCGGAACAAGGAAACGATCTGGGTAGATGAGATTGATTTGTTGAAGTGGTAATTATTTCAACTTCTTAAATGCAAAAATATATCTGGCTAGTTCCTCTGCTACCTTTAATCGGCGCCGCAATTAATGGTCTTCTGGGCCGGAAGCTTCGGTTCTCCGAAAGATTGATCGGAGGCATTGCCGTCGGCTCCGTAGCGCTCGCGTTCCTGATTAGCGTTGCCGCTGTCTATTCGTATGGTTTCGGTGGTCATCCCGAGTGGCCCAAGCCGTATCTCACCAGCCAGGACGGTTTCAGCTTCAATTGGATTCCCGGAGGGGCGGTGAGCGTCAATCATGGCGCCCAATATGCCCTGCTCAATATCGAGTGGAGCTACCAACTCGATCCGCTCTCGTCGATCTTCATGCTGATCGTCACCGGCGTCGGCCTGTGCATCTTTATCTTCGCCACCGGCTACATGCACGGCGAAACCGGGTTCTATCGCTTCTTCGCTTACATGGGCCTCTTCATGTTCGCGATGCTCGTGCTCGTGATGGGCTCAAACTTCCTGATGATGTTTGTCGGTTGGGAAGGCGTCGGTCTCTGCTCTTATTTATTGATTG
This sequence comes from Pyrinomonadaceae bacterium, assembly GCA_035251975.1. GTDB lineage: Bacteria > Acidobacteriota > Blastocatellia > Pyrinomonadales > Pyrinomonadaceae > PSRF01. The sequence goes on from DATFDT010000294.1 coordinate 15,031, forward strand.
GTTACTACTTCGATCGACAGGAAGCCGCCAACGCTTCACGAAAAGCATTCATCACGAATCGCGTCGGCGACTTCGGTTTCGCACTCGCGATCTTCGGCATCATCGCGACTTTCGGCAGCGCCCAGTATACAAACGTCTTCGAACAGGCGAAGAGTTATCCTATCGAGCTAATCGGTCACTGGGGCGTTCTCTCGTGGATCGCGCTCGGACTCTTTATCGGCGCGTGCGGCAAGTCTGCACAACTGCCGCTGCACGTGTGGCTGCCTGACGCGATGGCTGGTCCAACGCCAGTTTCCGCGCTGATTCACGCTGCGACGATGGTTACCGCGGGCCTTTACATGGTCACGCGCACCAACGTCATTTTCCAGCATTCGCAAACGATGCTGCTGGTCGTCGCACTCGTCGGCGCGGCGACTGCGATCTTCGCGGCCACGATCGGCATCACGCAGAACGACATCAAGAAGGTGCTCGCGTATTCAACCGTCTCGCAGCTCGGCTTCATGTTTATGGCATGCGGTGTGGGCGCGTTTGTGATCGGCATCTTCCACGTGATGACGCACGCCTTCTTCAAAGCGCTCATGTTCCTCGGCGCGGGCAGCGTCATTCACGGCATGCACCACGAGCAGGACATGCGGCGCATGGGCGGTCTGAAGAAGTACATGCCTTACACATACTGGACCTTCATGGCCGGTTGGCTCGCGATCTGCGGCGTCATTCCGTTCAGCGGGTTCTGGTCCAAAGACGAAATACTCTGGAACGCCGCTTCGACAACGCACATTCCGCTCGGCTGGGTTGTCTGGCTGGTCGGCACGATCGCCGCAACGTGCACCGCGTTTTACATGACGCGACTGATGGCGATGACGTTTTGGGGACGCGAGCGGTTTCTCGAAGGAGCGGGCGGCGAAGCCGATGAAGCGCACGCTTCCGCTTACGACAAAGGTTTGGCCCCACACGACGCTACGTTCGCTTCAGCCGGAGATCGCCCGCGACACGAGCCCGGTGAGCACGTTGGACCAGTACATGAAGACGTGGCGCATCACGTTGCGACTCATGGGCACGGCGAACATCACGGCGCGCACATACCGCACGAGTCGCCCGCGTCGATGTGGGTTCCACTCGCAGTGTTGGCGGTGCTCGCAACGCTCGGTGGATTGGTTGGCATTGGACCGGCGTTTCGCACGTTGACGGGAACTGAGCATCCGGGCGGTCGTCTGAATATCGTGACCTGGCTGAATCCGATTATCTGGAACCCGGTCACGCGTGAGTTCAATACGCCTGAAGCCAGTAATGGCAGCCATGAAGCTGCTGCGCCGGCTGAGACTGCGCACGCCGCGCCCGTCAGTGAAGGCGTTGAAGGCGTCGCTGAAGCTGGTCACGGAAGTGCTGCTGCTGTTTACGGTGACACAGGATTCAACCTGGCCCATGCAGTTGAAGGCTCGACGCACAGCGAGCTCGCCACCGAGTGGATCTTTATCATCATCTCGCTCGTCGTCGCCGGTATCGGCATGTTGCTCGGCGGATTGTTCTACGTCTGGCGTCCGGCGCTCGCAGGCGTCTGGTCACAACGACTGCGGCCACTTTACGTCGCGAGTTACAACAAATACTGGGTCGACGAATTTTACGGTTTGACCGTCACGCGTCGCACGATGGATCTCGCGCGTGCTGTCTTTACCTTCGATTCCAGACTTGTCGACGGCATCGTCAATGGTCTCGCGTGGTTAAGCCGGCTGTTCAGTCGGATCGTCGGCGGTTTCGACAAGTACTTCGTCGACGGGCTCGTCAACACGGTCGCCGCTTTCATCATGCGTTTGATGTCGCCGTTATTCCGCGCCGCGCAGACGGGTTTCACGCAGAACTACGCGCTCGTGATGGTGTTGGGTTTGATGGTGGCGGTCGCAGTGTTCTTTGCGCGCGATATTCTTGCGGTCTTTGGAAGGTAAAATTCTTCTCTGTGCAACCTCTGTGTTCTCTGTGTCTCTGTGGTTAAGAGTTCGCAAGGGAAAAGCACCACAGAGAACACAGAGGTTGCACAGAGAAATCTAAAAATGAGTAACTCTTATATTCTCTCCTTAATTACATGGCTGCCGGCAGTGGGCGCAATCCTCATTCTCGCGCTCATGAAGAAGGACCAGTCGAGCTTGATCAAGCGTTTTGCGACCCTCTGGTTTGCACTCGACTTCATCATCTCGCTCTTCCTTTTGAAATATAACCGCGGTGTCGGCGGCATGCAGTTTCTCGAAGATCACCAGTGGATCCCGATCATCGGCGCGCGCTACCAGATGGGCGTCGACGGCGTCGCCGTGCTGCTGATCGTTTTGACCACGCTGCTCGGCGCTATCGCCGCGCTCTCTTCGTGGGAATACATTCAAAAGCGAGAGAAAGAGTATTACGTGCTGCTGCTGCTATTGCAGACGGCCGTGATCGGCGTCTTCGCTTCGATGGACCTGTTCCTGTTTTACCTGTTCTTCGAAGTGTCGCTCGTGCCGATGTACTTCCTGATCGGAATCTGGGGCGGTGAGAACCGTCTCTACGCCGCGATCAAGTTCTTCCTTTACACACTCGTCGGATCGGTGGTCATGCTGCTCGGTGTCTTGAAGATGTATTTCCTGACGCAGGATACGGCGATGACAAGCAAGATCACACAGTCGACGATCAATCTTCTTGCTGGTAACAACGAGGCTGCGCAATTAGTTTCCAGCACTCTGCAGGCGGCCGCGGCAAACGGCACGGGCACATTCAATATCGTTTACATGCAGGCGATGGGAACGGTTTTGACGACTGGCACGCTGCAAGTTCTTCTCTTCGCTGCGTTCGCGCTCGGCTTTGCGATCAAAGTGCCGATGTTTCCGTTTCACACGTGGCTTCCGGACGCTCACGTCGAGGCGCCTACAGCCGGCTCTGTGATTCTTGCGGGCATCCTGCTAAAACTCGGAACGTACGGTTTCTATCGCTTCAACTTGCCAATGTTTCCGTGGGCCTCGAAGGACCAGAGCTACTTCGGCAGTTTCGGCGTGCGCAGTGTGATCGTGTTTCTGGCGATCGTGAGCATCATCTACGGCGCACTCGCGGCGATGTATTTCGTCGTCAAGAAAGATGGCGACGTTAAGAAGCTCGTCGCCTATTCATCTGTGTCGTCGATGGGCATGGTGATGCTCGGACTGTTTGCGCTAAATCCGAATGGCGTGAACGGCGGTGTGATGCAGATGATCAATCACGGCATCTACTCGGGCGCACTCTTCCTGCTCGTCGGAATAATTTACGAACGCCGGCATACGCGCAACGTGGCTGAGTTTGGCGGGCTCTCGCACGTGATGCCGGGTTACGCCGCGATCTTTCTCGGCATGGTGATGACCGCGATCGGTTTGCCGCTGCTGGCCGTGTTCATTTCGGAGTTTCTGGCGCTGCGAGGAGCGTTCGAAGCAAATCCGTACTGGGCGGCGTGGGCGGCGCTCGGAATCATTCTCAACGCGGGCTACTTCCTTTGGCTGTACCAGCGTATGTTCTTCGGCACGATCGACAATCCGAAAAATGAGAAGTTGACGGATCTCAGCGGGCGCGAGTGGGCTTACATGGTGCCACTGATGATCCTCGCGCTGTGGATTGGCGTCTATCCAAAACCGTTTCTTGAATACATTCAGCAACCGGTGAATGCGGTTGTGAAGCAAGTCAGACCTGATTACGTGATACCCGGACAGGCAGCTCCGGCCCAGGCCGAGCGCGCGGAAAAATAAGAGTTCTTACTCTTCTCTGTGCAACCTCTGCGCGCTCCGTGTCTATGTGGTGAGTTTTGGTAACGACTTATTAACCACAGAGAGACACAGAGGCTGCACAGAGAAGACATAAAAATCGATGTTACTTCTACAAGCCAACACCACCTCGCTCATTAACGTCAGCGATCTACGACTGATCGCACCCGAGTTGATCCTGACTGTGTGCGCGTGCGTGGCGCTGGTGATGGAAGTCATTCTGCCTTATCGCAAGAGCAAGCTCACCGCTTACTTCTCGCTCGCCGGTATCGCACTCGCTTTCGTCTCGCTCGGTTTGCAGATGACCGGCCCGATGAACGTCAACGGCTTTTACGGCATGGTCCGAATCGACGGTTTCGCCATCCTGTTTCGAATAATCTTTCTGATCTCCGCCGCACTCGCGATCGGTATCTCGACGCGCTTCCTCGACATCGAAGGCGAGCAACACGGCGAGTATTACTCGCTCATTCTCTTTGCCACCGTCGGCATGATGTTCATCGCCTGCGGCTACGATCTGATCTCGCTTTACATCAGTCTCGAGTTGATGGCGCTGACGTTCTACGTGCTCGTTGCTTTCACGAAGCGCGAGAAGAAGTCGAACGAAGCCGCGATGAAGTATTTTCTGCTCGGCGCGTTTTCGTCGGGCATATTGCTCTACGGCATGTCGCTGATCTACGGGCTCGCCGGTTCAACGAACATCGGCGAGATCGGAAGTAATATTTCGGATATCGTGACGAAGATCCAAACGGATCAAAACCTCGCGAATCTCAGACCGTTGTTGCTGCTCGGCATGATCGCACTCGGCGCGGGTCTGTTCTTCAAAGTCGCGGCGGTGCCGTTTCACATGTGGGCGCCCGATGTTTACGAAGGCGCGCCGACGTCAGTAACTGCATTCCTTTCGACCGGATCGAAAGCCGCGAGCTTCGCGTTGTACGCACGCATCTTCAGTGAAGCATTGCCTGCCATGCGTGCTGACTGGGCGCCGCTGCTCGGTCTCGTCGCGGCGATCACGATCATGGTCGGCAACTGGGCCGCCGTCACACAGGAAAACTCGAAGCGTCTGCTCGCTTACTCTTCAATCTCCAACGCCGGATATCTGCTCCTGGCGCTGATCGCTAACAACGAGTATGGACGGATCGGTCTGATCGTTTATCTATTCGTCTACACACTCATGAACATGGGTGCGTTTGGCGTGATCATCAGTTTGCGCCGGCGCGGCATCATCGGCGACAACGTCGACGACTTGACCGGCCTGGCCCACAAGGCTCCGGTCATGGCCGCTATGATGGCGATCTTCATGCTGTCACTCGGCGGTCTGCCTGTGACTGGTGGTTTCATCGGCAAGTATTTTCTGTTTGGCGGTTTGATTCAGCAGGGCGCAATCGAGCATAAGAACTGGTATTACTGGCTCGCCGGTTGGGCCATCATCAATACCGTTGTCTCCTTCGCTTACTACTTCCGCTTCATCAAGGTGATGTATCTCGGCGATCGCATCGCCGACAACAAACCGCTCGCGCTTTCACCGGCGCTGCAAGTGGCGCTAGCGATCTCAGTGATCGGAATCATAGTACTCGGCGTTTATCCACAGCCGTTCATTGCGCTCGCGAAGACACTGATGCCATCGTAGTGATGGTTATTTACTACTTCCTCGCAGTCGTTTCCTGCTGGTTCGGTCTTCAATCATTGTTGAGCGGAATACGTTACGCGGCGTACGTGCGACGCGAGACGAGCCGCCCGCTTCCCGATTTCCAACCATTCGTTTCCGTGATTGCGCCGGGCAGAGGATTGGAGCCCGGACTGATCGACAACCTGCGCCCGCTCATTGCACAGGACTATCCGCGTTATGAAGTGCTGTTTGTTTTCGACGCGCTCGACGATCCCGCGATCAAGATTGTCGACGAGTTAAAAAGCCCGGCTAATATTGCTACACGCACAATCATCGCCGGACCGGCGACAGACAGCGGTCAGAAAGTTCACAATCTGCGCGTCGCTGTGAACGAGGTCGATCCGAAATCAGAAGTGCTGGTCTTTGTCGATACTGACGCGCGGCCCGCGAATGATTGGCTACGAAAACTGGTCGCGCCGCTCGCAGACGAGACACTGGGCGCCTCGACCGGTTATCGCTGGTTCATTCCCGATCGCGGTGGCATCGCCTCTCGTCTTCGCAGCGTTTGGAACGCTTCTGTCGCATCAGCGCTTGGCAGCGACACAGCAAAAAACTTCTGCTGGGGCGGTTCGACTGCAATTCGTCGCACGACTTTCACGAAACTGAACGTCACCGATCGCTGGCGCGGCACCGTCTCTGACGATTTCACGATCACGCACGTTCTCAAGGAAGCCAAACTCCCGATTCACTTCACGCCCCTGGGTCTCGTGGCTTCAGCCGGCGACTGCGACTTTCGCGAGCTGCTCGAGTTCACCACGCGCCAGATCAAGATCACGCGCGTCTACGCCTCGCATCTCTGGCTGCCACTATTGCTCGGCTCCGCCCTCTTCGCGATCGCCTTCTTCGGCGGACTCATTCTGATCGGCGTTCATCCGCGTTCATCCGCGGCTTATATTTTCCCGTTAATCATCTTCACGCTCGGCGCCGCCAAATCCTTCATCCGCTTCCGCGCCGTTTCCACCGTTCTTAAAACATCTCACCTCGATCTCGTCGCCCACACTCTTCTCTGGCCCTTCGCCTCGTTGCTATACCTTTACAACGCGGTGGTTGCGGGCTTCTCGCGTCGCATCAAGTGGCGCGGCATTACCTATGAATTGAAATCACCAACCGAAGCTGTCATTATCTCCCGCGACTTTTAATGCTTAACAAGGCCACACAATTCGTGCAACTGCTTCGCTCGACGAAGCGTGAAAAACGTCTCGGCACAGTGATTCTGTTCGTCACTTCACGCTGCAACGCCTTCTGCCAGACGTGCTTCTATCACGAAGAGTTGAACCGGCCCGGCGACATGACGTTCGCGCAGATCGAGAAAATCTCGCGGACGATGCCTCCGATCACAGACCTCTGGCTCTCCGGCGGCGAACCGACGTTACGACGTGATCTTTCCGACGTCATCGATCTCTTCGTCACTAACAACGGCGTCAATCGCATCATCATTCCCACGAACGGGCTAATTAAAACGCGCGTCTACGACGTCGTCGATCGCGCTCTCGGAAACAACCCGGAAATCGATCTCTATCTGAACATCGCGCTCGACGGCTACGGCAAGACGCACGACCGCATTCGTGGTGTTCCCGGCAACTGGGAAAAAGCGCTCGACTGCATCGAGTCGCTCTACCCGCTAAAGGAGAAGTACACCGATCGTTTTCGTCTGAACGTGAACACGGTTGTGTGTGCTGAGAACTACAGTGAGATCGAAATGCTTTCCGAGTTCATGTGGTCCAACTATCGTCTGGACGGCCAGTACTTCAACATCATTCGCGGCGAAACACTCGTCGGTGAAACGATCAAACAAGTGCCGCCTGAAGTCCTGCCCGCAATGTACGCACACGTGTCGAAACTAACAAAGCGCTACGGCGAGCGAATGTTTGCTGATGACGACGCGAGCAAGCGCTTCGTGAAGAACGCCGTCTACGCCGGCACGATCATCACTCACTACCGCACGCAACACGCAAACTTCCAGCAACCGACTCCGTGGTCGTTTCCGTGTATGGCAGGTGAGACGACAGCAGTGATCGACTACAACGGCGACGTGCGCGCGTGTGAGCTCCGCGAGAAGTTCGCGTCACTCGCTGATTTCGATTTCGACTTCAATTCTTTGTGGTCCGCGCGCGCACGCCAAACAGAACTCAACTCAATCGACGGCGGCAAGGCGTGTTGGTG
>DATFDT010000295.1:0-2191 GCA_035251975.1 Pyrinomonadaceae bacterium
CGTCGCGCGTCAAATCGATCTTATAGAGTGCGAGATCGACGTGCCCGACGTTGCGCGCATTCAGGGCGAACATGAGCTCGGAATCAGGCAGAAAAATATTCGAGACGGCGATCGACATCGACGCCTCGAGGATGTTTTTGATCTGTGTCTGAGCCGAATCGTAATAACGACTCTCACCCTTGGAAAACTCTCGCAGCAAACGGCGGTAAAGCTCGAGCGCTTTTTCGTAGTCAGGTTGCTCCTGAAACTGTCCGTCTTCGAGCGGTTGGACCGAGCCGTAGTTGCTCATCCACTCGGCGTAGTAAAAGAGCGCATCGTCGTACCAGTCTGATTTCGTTCCCGCTTTCAGTGCTTCTTCAAACTGATCGGGCACGCGATAACGTGTGGCGTAACTGGCGCCAGTCAAACGCATGGTCATCGCGAGCAGGAAATTCAGGTGTGAGATGTCGTTTGCTGAAGTGCTGATCTTGAGTGCGTTTTCGAGAACGTCGAGCGGGATGTAGTTGCCGTAGTAACCGTAATAGTAATCATTGTTCTGAGGTGGACGTTCGGCGCGGAAGACGATCCTGATGTACCGGTCGCGGGCAAGACTGATGTCGCGCTGTCCGGCCCACCAGTCGAGTGCCTGCTGGTAGTGTGGCCAGGCGTTGCCCCAGCTCGTGTTGCCGCGGCGCCAGAAGAAATCGCCGAGTGATTCGTGAGCTTCCGCCCAGACGAGATCGCGATCCGTGTCTTTGTCTTTACCACGAAGGAGCTCTTCGAGTTGTTTCTGGGCCTGTTCGAGGCGCGTGGTGACAGAGGTTTGTGTCGCAGCCTCGGCGCGCCAGGACGTGTCGGCAAGACGAAACTCAACCCAACGCGCTTCTGTCGGATTCAGTTTGCTCTTGTCGACTCTTGAATATAGCTCATTGGCGCGAGCGTACGAGCCTTGAGCGTACTGCGCTTCGGCGTCGCTCTTCAGTTGGGAGTAGTCCGGTTGCTGCGCGACAGCATTGAGCAGCAGGAAGGCAAAGGCGGAGATTGAAAGGATTATGGTCTTCATGGCGGTAATGGAACGGTGAAGTCGACGGATACTTGCGCCACACGGTCTTATCCACAGATTACGCCGATTTTTTCTGTGTAATCTGTGGATGGCTTTGTGCCTTTTTGCGGCTACTGTTCGTTTGACAACAAAAACACGGCGAACGAGGCGAGCCAGTGTTCACCGGCGTAGTCTCCGCTGGCGACGTGGGCCAGGGCCGCTGTGGCGTGTTTGTCTGCGGCTGCCGCAAGGATCTTACGGGCCGGATCGTTTGCAGGAAGCGCGGCCGCGATGCTTCCCATGCACCAGGCGCGGCTGAGATTCAAACCGTCGAGATGAACGAGCTTTGGATCGCTGCGATCCGTAACGATGGCCGGTTGCAGTAACGCCGCTGGACCACCCTTCGCGACGTCCGGCAGGAACCGGTGAAACCACGTCGCAAACTCCGAAGGCTTCATGACACGACGCATCAAGTCGGCTTCCATCAGCGCGGCGGAAAAGAAATCTTCACCGCCAGGCTCCCAGGCGCCCGGATAGTCAGTGTCTTTTGCGTAATACGTCCGGCTGCGTTCGTTGAGTAGTGCTTCCAACTGCTGCTCGCCGACTGCTTTTGCATAGTCGAGCGCAAAGGCCAAACCAAACGCCGTGTTTGGATGCACGCCGGTACGGATTGGATAGGTTTGCTTCGGGAGAAAATTGAGATACGACCTGGTGAGTGCCTCGGCGAGTGGTTGCAAATTCTCGGACCACTTCTTCCCATCAGCGTCGTTCCACGAATTGAGCTCCTCCGCGAGCTTCAAGGCCCAGGCCCAACCGTATGTCCGCTCGAACGACTGCCGGTTTGGCTGCTTCATGTATGCAACTTCAGCGCGAATGTTTTCAGCCGTGAGATTCGCTCCGAGCGCCGCACGTACTTGGGCTGACTCCGGCAGGTTCGGAAACATCTTCAACAATCGCACCAGCATCCAGTGGCCATGCACGGACGAGTGCCAGTCGTAACAACCATAGAAGGCCGGGTGCAAAACCTTCGGACTGCTGACCTCACTCGCATTGTTGATGACGTGCTCAGGCTTATTCGGAAACTCCCGACTCACACACTTCAACGCGAGCGCCGCAAAGTGCGAAGCCTGTTTCTCCGTGAGAGACTCCCCAGTTTTCATTTGCGCAGTG
>DATFDT010000296.1:0-6182 GCA_035251975.1 Pyrinomonadaceae bacterium
TCATTGGTCTTTCGTGCGCGCCTTGTCTTTTAACTCTTTCGACATCTCGAGCTGCTTCTCGCCCTCGGCTTTGCGTCCGGCAGCGATGTAAGCACGACCTAGCTGGTAATGAACATGCGCCTGATCGGGTTGCAGACGCACTGCGATTTCAAGATTTTCAACGCTGCCCTTTACGTCGCCTTTTTGTAGCAACGCTTTGCCGAGCTCATAACGCGCATCTGCGAATTCGGGTTGCTCACTAACGATCTCCTGCATCATCTTGATCCCGCGTTCGGTTTCCTGTTGGGCCAACACGACGAACGCAAGATGATACCTCGCTTGAAAGTCGCTCGGATTAAGCCGCAGCTCCTCCTGGAACTCGCGTGCAGCATCCTGAAACTTTCCTGCCTTCAGATGAATCAAACCGGTGTAGAAGTGAGCCAAACGCACTGTAGGATCGAGCGTTAGCGCAGTTTTCAACTCCGCGAGCGCCTTATCAACTTCACCCTTCTCGTATTGCGCCTGACTAAATAGAATGTGCAGTTGCGGGCTGTTGCCACCCACCGTAACCATCTGCTCGATGACGCGATTCGCAGCTTCGAGTTTCCCATCCTTCAGCAACGAGAGCGCGAGCGGATAGTACAACGCTGCATCCTGCGTCTTAACGGCTACGACATCAGTCAACAACGCTGACGCTTTCGCGTAGTCGTTCATCATGAAGTAACTGAGTCCGAGTAGCTGCTTGATAGCGACGTTTGACGAATCGATCTTCAGCTCTTTTTCGAGCGCGGGTATCGCTTCTTTGTAGTTCTCCGATTTGTAGCTCGCGAGCCCGAGGTTGAAGTTGAGCCCTTCCTGGTTTGGATTCAACTTCGCAGCGAGAGCAAACTGCGCGGCGGCTGTGCGGAAATCCTTTTGCTCCGCACGCAGCAGGCCGATGCTGTTGTGACCTGCGGCGACGACTTTCGTGTAGTAACCCTCTTCCGCTTTCAGCTTTTCTACCTGGCCCGGTTTGAGATCGGGAGCGTCGGCAATCACGCCTTCGGCTTTGACGAGCTCCGATTTGCCTGACTGATCGGGCAAGTTGCTACCGCTGAGAAACGCGCCGACCTTCTTCTCGTCGAGCTTGAATCCCTTCGACTTCAGATCCGCAGAGATCTGCAACTCCTTCTGACCTTCTTCAGTCCGACCAACTTTGATCAACGACTGTCCGAGACGGTAATGAGCGGTCGTCACCTGGTAATCGTTGTGGCTGAGCGATGGCGTGAGCGCAATCGATTTCTGCAACACCTCGACGGCTTCCTTGTGCTTGTTTGCGCCCTGGTAAGCCTGACCGAGATGAAAATAAGGATCGGGATTGTTAGGCTGCTTTGCGACTGCCTTTTCGAGCAGCCCGACCGCCGGCTCAAACTTCCGCTCCATGATGTAGAGGATGCCGAGATAGAAGTTGGCGAAATACTCATCCGGATTCGCGGCGAGCTCGATCTTGAACTCTTCCGTCGCGTCGGGAATCCGCGCGGCGCCGTCCTTATATAAATACGTCAGGCCGAGGTAGTAGTGAACACGCGGAAATTTGGAATCGAGCGCAATCGCTTTTTTGAACTCGTCGATCGACTCAGCAAGAAAACCCGTTTCTCGATATGCGCGTCCGATCAGCACACGTAACGCCGGACGATTGCCCAACCGGTCCGCCATTCGCTCGTAGAGTTGTCTGGCCTTCGCGACGTCCTTTTGTTTCAGGTAGCAGAGGCCGAGAGTGTACTCGGCGTCGTAATCGCCCGGCGATATCTGCAACGTCTGCTGAAGCGCGCGAGCGGCTTTGTCAAACTCGCCCATCATGAAATAGCTCTTGCCGAGCATGTGAAGTGCAACCGGGTTTCGTGTATCAGTGGCAAGTACGCGCTCGAGCGGCTTGATACCTTCAGCGAATTGCCCGAGATGAAACTGCGCGATCGAGAGGTCGATCAATGCCGCGTTCGAGTTGGCGCGCAGGGCGTTGCCGGATTCGAATGCAGCAACAGACGCCTGGTATTTACCCTCAGCGGAGTAGATCTTGCCGAGTGTTTCGTAAGCCGCGGCGAGAATGACTTTGAACTCCGCCTCGGCAGCATCGTAATGGCCCGCACGATGCGCGGCGTTGGCGGCTTCGTAGTGTTTACGAAAGAGATCGCTTTGGAAGGCGTAGATCGAAGAGCAGCCACACAGAGGCACAAAAAGTACAAAACATAAAATCTTCGTAAAAGCCCTGAACACTTGTGTGACTTATGTGCCTTGCGGCCAAGACAGACGAAGGCTGAGTGAAAAATCACTCAGCGCTTCGTCCTGGTTTCGAACTGTGGGGAGTATATCAGAAGGTAAATTTGATACCGAGTTGAATCTCACGCGAGGCCTGAGTTGAATTCAGAGTCCCAAACGTGGCGTTTCGGATATCAAGATCATAGCCGACGAAGTTGGCGTGGTTGAAGACGTTGAAGAATTCCGCACGGAACTGGAATCCATAACGCTCCTTGAACCTCCAATTCTTCGCCATCGAGAAGTCGATGTTTGTGATCGGCACGCCTCGCACTGCGCCTTTGCCCAACGTTCCGAGCTGGCCAGCCGCTGGTGTGGCAAAGGCCGCTGGATTCAGATGTCTGGTTGGATCACCCTCTAAATAAAGCGGGGCGCCGGTGTAATTCGGACGCTGTCCGACCGCGCTCGCAGTACCGATAGTATTAGCTCCAGTCGTGATGTCGACAGGTGTCGCACCGAAGTACGAGCCGATTGCATTCAACTGCCAATCACCGAGCGCAAACTCGGCCGCTTTGCCCCAATTCTTGAACGACGGCAGAACGTAGACGATGTTGCTTACGAAAGTATGTCGTCGATCGAGGTCAGCGTCACCCTTATCGCTCGCGAAGTTAAAAGGATCGCTCGTCGTGTTAGTGAACGAGGTGAGTGCGACGTCAGAGATCGCATGACCCCACGTGTATGCAACCTGGAACGCAAGCTTATCGGAGAAACGACGGTTCAGCCACAACTGCATCGCGTGGTAAGTGGAATTACCATTCGACTCGTCGGTGGTAATGCTGCCGACGTTTCTTAACAGACGGTTGTCAGCAATTAGGATACCCTGATCCTGAACGCCAACTCCCGGCACCGGACTCGCAATACCCAACCCAGCGCGTGCAATCTGTAGTCTCGCATCAGCGCTGCTGCCGTCGCATTCACTGCCGCGGCACAACTGGTTTGGAGCGATGTCGTTACGGTTCACATTGCGCCGCCAGATGTGGAGGCCGTGATTACCGATGTAAGAAGCTTCCAGGGTCGTATCCTTCAGAAGCTGGTGCGAAATCGTCAGGTTCCACTGGTAGCTCTCAGGCGGCCTGAAGTTTGGATCGACTGCGTTGAATCCGGCATTTGGATTCACGCCGGCAACGTTGGTGGCCAGTCCCGGATTGATCGTGTCGAGACTGCGGCACGTCGGGCAGTTAGCCAAAGTCGTACCGAGGCCGTTCCAACCTGAACCCGCACTGACTGTCGTGGTAAATGGCGGATTCCCCGACATGCGAAGAAGATCTTCGATGACGTTCGAGCGGCTCGTGTATCGTCCGAAGCCTGCGCGAACCGCCGTCTTTCCGGTTCCCCAAACGTCCCAGGCAAGACCGACACGAGGCTGCCAGCCATTCTTCCAGGTGTTGATGGTAGAACGGGATAGTCCCATCGCAACTGCTTCATCGGCAGTTACGAGACCGGTGTTGAAGTCGGTTCCGTTGTAAAGACTCGGGAAGAAGTTGGAGATGCGATTGTCTTTTTCCCAGGCCGGCGTGAACACCGAGTAACGAAGACCGGCGGTCAACGTCACGCGCGGATGAAGCTTCCACGTGTCGTTTGCGTAGAACTCAAAGTCGCGCCAGCGGCCTTCCGCGATTTCAGTAGTGGCGATTTCGGAGTAGTTAAGCAGCACCGCATCTTTCAGCAGCAGGTCAGCAATGCAATGCCCTGTCTGTTCGCCGCAGCCCTGAATCGTCGCCTGCTGATTACCGCCGCCTGCGCCACTGCCCGGCTCGTCTTTGAAGTTGTGACTAAAGAGGCCGCCGAACTTCCATTCGTGCGCTCCCTTAACGAGCGAGAAGTCGTCCTTCCAGATGTAGAGATCTTCACGATTGGCCCACGGCGCCTGGTGCCAAATGTTAGAGTAGCCGCCTGCACCCCAGAAAAGTGAAGGAACAGTGCCGCCAACTAAGCCGTCACCGCCGTGCGGGAAGACGGTCGGAATCTTCGAAGCGATTTCATCCTGCAACGCCTGCGACTCAGGCGAAGTGGTGATGATGATGTCGTTGCCGGCGATCGAAAACTGAAATTCGTTGACGGCTTTCGACGTAATCGTGTTCGTCAGTTTAACTGCGAAGCTGTGGCTCGGCTGACTCCAATCAGACGCGAGCGTCGGATATGCAGAGTCGCCCCAGAAGTTACCGGTGGCTCCAAGGTGTGTCCATTTCTCATTGATATAACGCACCATCAAATTTGTCCTGTCGTTGATCGTGATGTCGCCACGAATGAGATCCTGGCGCGTGTCGATCGGCTGCAACTGCGACGTCGCCCAGTCGCCGACTCCCGGCCCAGTCGGGTTCGGGAAAAGTTGTACGAACGCCAGCCCGGCCGGGCTGAGGCGGTTCGTAGGAATGCGATTGCCTGGGAACGGACTGCAAACGGTTATGGTCTGACCCGGGTTCGCGGGATCGGGTTCGGGATGACACGTATCCGGATCGCGCGGCACAGCCCCTGTCAAAGATCCGCTGAAATCACCTGTTTTCTCGGCCGCGGTCGGCACGTGTGCTGAAAGCACCGCGCCACGACGCTCACGTCGCCATTCCTCTGACCAGAAGAAAAACACCCTGTTCTTAACGATTGGACCACTGAAGTTGCCGCCGAAGTTGTTGTAGTCCAACTGCGGCTTCGGCTGGCCCGCGCGGTTCAGGAAGAAGTTGTTGGCATTCAGCGAATCGTTTCTGAAAAACTCAAACGCGCTGCCGTGAAAATCATTACTGCCGCCCTTCGTGATCAGGTTGACCACCGCGCCCTGCGCCTGGCCAAACTCTGCACTGAAGCTGTTGCGCTCAACACGAAACTCCTGAATCGAGTCGACCGACGGAAACACCAGCAACGTGCGGTTCGATCCGACGTCCATATTGTTGACGCCGTCAACCGTCCACAGATTCGAGTTGGACTGGTTGCCGTTGACCGACATGTCGACGCCCGCGTTGAGTCCGGTTCCTCGCGTCGCAAAGGCGCCCCCCGCGCCTGCCTGCGTGACTGGAGAAACACCGGGCACCATCAACGCGAGTTGCGCGTAGTTGCGACCGTTGAGAGGCAGTTCTGTAACCTGCTTCTCCGAGATCAGACTGCTGACCTCGCCGCTGCGTAACTCGACCGGAGCCGCTTCGCTGGTGACTGTAACCGTTTCCGTTACCTGGCCCACCTGAAGATCGAGGTTCACCGTCTTGTTTTCATTGACGTGAAGCTCGACGCCCGTAGAGACTGTTTTCTTGAATCCCGACGGCGAGGTGCTGATGGAGTAGATACCGGCAGGTAAGCTGGTGGCGTTATAGAAGCCGTCCTCGGTTGACCTGACTGTGCGTGCTGCGCCCGTCTTCTCATCGGTGATCGTGACCTCCGCATGAGGCACCGCAGCGCCTTGCGGGTCTCTCACCGTGCCGGTGATGTTACCGGTTGTGCTCGACTGTGCGTGCACGCCGACAAGCAGACCAAGACTCAGCAGGAGTAATGACGCCTGCACCCAAGACCTGAACGACATACAACACCTCCTCAGTATTTCCTGAAGTGAAATCCAAGAATTCATATAGCGCCCGCCGGACCCCTAGAGAGTAAATCCTTAGCTAAGTTGTCTGAGTGTTACTTTGTTGCAGAGGCTAGCAAAAGTTTTTAATACTAATCCGTATCCTTGTCAAGATTTTTTTGACTTTGCTATCAGTAAAATTTAAACCGAGGGAAACTTTGTTCGCAGAGCCAACAATGAAAAGGGGTTTAAGTGAAGGAAACGGACGCAAATTTGCTTGCCAGGACAAGACTGAGGGCGCCCATCAAAGTGGGTTCTGGTCCAAGCGTCGAAGCGATAATGCGAGTTGTCGGCAAGCCGCGGCATATCGTGGCCTCAACGCTGTGCTTAATGTCAGACGAGATCACCGGCCACGCGCGGACGA
>DATFDT010000297.1:0-10927 GCA_035251975.1 Pyrinomonadaceae bacterium
CCGGGGTCGCTAAAGAGCGTGGCATGTGTGAAGAGAAACACTAGAGAACTTGGGAGGCCCAACTCGTTCCTCGTTTGCAGCGAGGTAAGTGAGCCGAGCAACAACAAGGTTAACTGATGACGAGTTGGGAGTCAGATCAGCTCATAGTACTCAGAGAGCGGGAGAGCCGCTTACAAGGGGAAGGGGCTGACGTGATACGCAGCCAACAAAGGAAACACTGACCGAGCATGAAGGAACGGACAACATCAGTGCAAACCTCAATGTTGGGGATAGCGAACAAGCGAAGAGTGATAAGCGGCACCGGTTTCGCAACCTCTACAGAGAACTCAACGAGGAGTTGCTACTAGACAGTTGGCGCTTACTACGGAAGGACGCAGCTTTAGGCGTCGACCGAGTAAGCGCTGCTGAATATGAAGCTAGCCTCGCAGAGAACATCCAGCAATTGGTGGAACGACTGAAGCGGAAGAGTTACCGGGCCAAGCTGGTGCGACGGCATTACATTCCGAAGGGCAACGGAGGCGTGCGCCCGCTCGGAATACCAGCTACCGAAGACAAGCTGCTGCAATTGGCAGTGAAGCGCCTGCTGGAAGCAATCTACGAGCAGGACTTTCTGGCATGCAGTTATGGCTATCGACCGTTGGTGAGAGCGCGCACAGCAGTGGATGAATTAAGAGTCAAACTGCAATTCGGCGGCTATCACCACCTTGTGGAAGCGGACATCAAAGGTTTCTTCGACAACTTGTCGCACGAGTGGTTGGTACGTATGTTGGCGGAGCGCATTGATGATGAACCATTTCTGCGGTTGATAAAGAAGTGGCTGAAAGCTGGCGCAATCACATTCGCGAAATCATCAACGGAAACTTCACGTCTGCTTGTCTCAGCGATGGCGTTCTCCGTCGCCGCTTGCCTCCCTTCAGATTTCCTCCGGCTGTTTCTCGTTCGCCATGAGAAAAGTCATAGAGTCCATCCATTTTGCATAGGAGCACTCGTATCCGATCCAGCCGCCGCCCCACTCGTGAGTCTTCGTATCTAAGTCGGTGGGTATTTTCGTAATAGATACGCCATCCCCATCGCGCCCGCCAAACTTTTTCGACCTTTTCCCTTTATTGGTATGAAACCGCAGAGAAGCGATATATTTATCGTGCCTGATGGCGACTCGACTAATATATTCACCCTCATCACATCTGAAGTGTCCGCCATTACCCCCGTGGTCTTTAGAGGATGAAGTGTTAAAGATGCCAGCATTTCTGGCATGGCCGGCGCCGGTCACACGTTCCCAGTCGTCCCGGTGGTTATATTTCACCTGAATCGCATCAACGAACTTGTTTGCCCAGACCCGGACTTCTGTGATGAATCCATCCTCGTTGGTCCCGAATACCTTCGAACTCTCGGTACCTTCACCGCCGAATTCAAATATGTGCTTTTCCAACGTACCCTCTTCCCTCCAACGGGCTACGCTATCCAAGTACAACTTTCCTATCTCCGAATGGTGTTTGATCGAGTTCTTCCAACTTGCCCCGGTCTTCACCATGTTCAACCTCAGCCCATTCACCGAAGAACCGTTGAGACCAAGGCACATCGACTTGAGTCCAATGAAAAGAATACTCTCCTACTTTGTCTCCATCTGCGAGAGAATAGTCGCGCAACAGGTCTTCTGTGAGTTCCCAAACATGGGGTGGGTGGGTGTCCACACCGACCTGCTTCAAATTGGAGGCATTGCTTACTGCCATCAGAATCGTTCCGCCAGCGAATGCGCCGGTTGTGGCTACCGCACTTATGACATAAGCAAGAAGCGCTTTCGATCCCGGCTCCGGTAACAAGGCGAGGACGGGGAAGGCAAGAACCCCGAACGCAAAGGCGAATTGTAGGCCTACTATTTCCGCAGGATTTGGCTCTTCAAAGCTCGCTCCGATTGTGACAACTTGTGTACCCCACGGGGCAGGGAGATCACATGCCTCACCAGACCTGAGCTGAACCCAATGGACGGGGGCTGTCATTTCCCAATAGAACCATAAGGTATGGTTCGTCTTATTTCTCAGACAGACACCCCATTCGCCTATTAAGCTTCGTTTAGAAGACTTCACGCGAGACTTCGCGCGAGCTACTCTGGGTGTAACACGCGGCGTGACCGCCGTTCCGCCACAAAGCATACACGCAGCAACTTCGAGCGGGTTATGCTTGCGGCATCGGGGACATGTCCAGTCATCCGGCCCAGACCGTTCATTCTTTCTCCATCCGCCGTTAGTTTGTTTGTTGTTCATGACTAGTTGGCCTCCTGTGGTGAAGATAGTCAATACGAATCAAGGGCGGATTATCGCTGCGCGAAAACGCAGTTTCCTTCGCCCCCTCTAATGCGGGTTTAGTTCGATGGATATGAGCGGCTCGACTGAGCGCAAGGTGCTCTCCGAGCCAATTCTTTAAGTCGTTAGAGTGCTGCTGGATTGTATACGACCCAGGCAATCTCCGCCATGAGCCGCACACACTGATATATTAAGAGAGCGGTAAAATTTTGCACTCTCCGCAAAAATTGGAACGAATTAATTGCCGGAGGCTATTGGCAAGTTACAAGCTAACGGTAAGTTGCTGATCTGAAAGTGGCGGAGCCGACGGGACTCGAACCCGCGACCTCCGACGTGACAGGCCGGCGTTCTAACCAACTGAACTACGACTCCGCAAAGAACTGTTTCGTTTGGTAGGCACGGAGGGATTCGAACCCCCAACCTCTTCCTTGTAAGGGAAGCCGTCTACCATTGACGTACGTGCCTTCGACTGGGACGACCCTGCCGTCAGTCCCGATTCAAAACGAGTCGCCATGCTATGAGAACCACGCATCAGTGTCAAGGGCGCCATAGAAGAACTTTAGCCACAAAAAAGCTTAAAAACACAAAATATCTTTTTGTGCGTTTTGTGCCTTTTTGCGGCTTGTTATATTCTGTCCGACGAGAGCCCATCCAGTGTGTCGCTATGCAAGTAATTACAAAGCTTTCTCGTCGTTTGCCCGGCTCACTTGTTCTGCTGGTTACGGTGTGTGTTGCCGCGCAACAGATCACGCAACAACAACCTGCACAGCGCCCGCGGCGCGTCAACGGCTCCGAACAAACAACTGAAGCGAAGAAAACTCCACCAGCATCCGCCTCCGATGAGGTTGACGAAGGCGATGTTGTAAGAGTAGAGACGCAGCTTGTGTCTGTTCCCGCAGTCGTGACTGATAGCGCGGGACGCCCGTTGTCAGGTCTGAAGCCCGAGAACTTCCGTCTCGTCGAAGACGGCCAGCCACAGACCATCACTAACTTCGGCACGACCGACACGCCTTTCGAAATCGCGCTGCTGCTTGACACTTCGGGCTCTACACGCGACGACGTAGCTCTCATACGCGCAGCCGCAAACAGTTTTATCGAAGCCCTGCGTCCGGGAGACCGTGTCGGAGTGGTC
Organism: Pyrinomonadaceae bacterium; assembly: GCA_035251975.1. Taxonomy (GTDB): domain Bacteria; phylum Acidobacteriota; class Blastocatellia; order Pyrinomonadales; family Pyrinomonadaceae; genus PSRF01. The sequence goes on from DATFDT010000297.1 coordinate 3,433, forward strand.
GCGTTCAATCAGGCCCAGACGGTTGAGTCTCCGATCGCGGTTGTCGAAGTGTTGTCGCCACTGACCAGCGATCGCGAATCGTTGCGAACCGCGATCGACAATCTCGGCGCCAGCCAGGGCACGCCATACTATGACGGGCTCGAGAAAGTCGCTGATAGCATTTTCCGCGATCCGCCAAAAGACGATGTTAAGGGACGCCGCGCCATCGTTGCTTTAACTGATGGTGTCGATTCGTCGAGCAACTCGGATTTCAACAATGCGAAGATAAAACTCGCGCGCGCTGGCATCGCCTGTTATTTCATCCAGGTAAACACTGAAGACTTTGTCGAAGATCGGCTGATGAAAGATTGCCAGGACGATGGAATGCTCGCGCTTTCGCAGAGGCAAATACAGCGCTACCGTGAGCTCTTCTTCCCGAAAGCGAAGGCAGAGAATTTCGATAGCTTCTGCCAGATGGGACCGTTTGAACGAATGTCGATCAGTCGCGCGCTCTACAATCTGGCGCGAAAAGAGATGAACGATCTCGCGCGCACGTCGGGTGGACGGAGTTTTGAAGCGGCGACGCTTGCCGACGCGCGTGCTGCGTTCGCGCGCGTGGCTGCTGATATCGGCACGCTTTACAGTCTCGGTTACTATCCAACCAACAAAGCTCGCGATGGAAAGTTTCGTTCTATCAAACTCGAAGTGCGCGGCTTGAAAGACAAAGCACAGATTCGCGCACGCGATGGATACTACGCCCCGAAACAATAAAAACTTGATGCCCACATCGTTCCCCTTCAACCGCGTCTTACTAATCGTTCTCGACGGCGCAGGCATTGGTGCAATGCCCGATGCGCCGGACTGGGGCGATGCCGGGGCCGACACGTTTGGTCATATTCTGGAGTCGCGACCCGTGCGACTGCCGAACTTGCAGCGATACGGTCTTGGCAATATTCGTCCACTGCAATCGGTGCCGCCGTTGGACCATCTCAGCGGTTCGTACGGCCGTTGTGCTCTTCGCTCAAACGGCAAAGACACGACCACCGGTCACTGGGAGATGGCGGGTATCATCCTGGACCACGCGTTTCCGACTTATCCGAACGGCTTTCCAGCGCCGGTAATCGACAGGTTTGTCCGTGAGACGTCTGTGCCGGGCATACTCGGAAACGTTCCGGCTTCAGGAACGGAGATCATAAAGGAGCTTGGTGAGGAGCATGTCAAAACTGGCAAGCCGATTGTCTATACGTCAGCCGACTCGGTTTTCCAGATCGCCGCGCATGAGGAAGTGATACCGCTCGATCGGCTTTATGAGATCTGCGAGATTGCGCGGGGGATACTCGATGGCGAACACAAAGTCGGGCGAGTGATTGCGCGCCCGTTCCTGGGCCAGCCGGGATCGTTTTATCGCACCGAGAATCGCCACGATTACGCCGTGCCGCCACCACGCGAAAATCTCCTGCCGGCGCTCAAAGATGAAGAGCTTGACGTTGTTTGTATTGGGAAGATCGCGTCGATCTACGATTCGATGGGAGTCACTGAGGATCTGACGGCGAAGAACAACGAGCAGTCGATTGACCAGACGATCAAAGCTTTGAACGACTCGACGCGCGGCTTAATCTTCTCGAATCTCGTCGACTTCGACATGTTGTATGGCCACCGGCGCGACACTGAAGGCTACGCCAAAGCGCTCGAACACTTCGATTCACGATTACCGGAGATCGAAGCAGCAATGCGTGACGATGACGTGATGATGATCACTGCCGATCACGGTAACGATCCGACCTTCCGCGGCTCTGACCACACACGTGAATACGCACCGCTGCTTGTCTATGGAAAGAATTCACGAGCGGGAATAAACTTAGGGACGCGAGACTCCCTTGCTGACATCGGCCAGACGATCGCGGCGAACTTCCGCGTGAAACTCGCCGCCGGCCAGAGCTTCTTAGAATCGATTACACAATAAGCACAAAGAGGATTACAAAAGGCACAAAGAATATTTTGTGCCTTTTGTGGACTACTTCTTCGCGGTGAGGCTCTTGTAGATTGTCTCGACCCAACGATCCGTCTTGATGAAACCCGTGCCCCACGGCGCCCACTCGGCTGGTAAACCCTCAGTCTTGATCTGATCCAGCGTCTTTCCGGCGGCAATCTTTCCGCGGACGATTTCGGTGGTCTGTTGGAGCATGCGGTGATACGACTTCAGATCGTCGAGGGTTGAGATTGGGCCATGGCCGGGAATCAGTTTCGCATCCGCCGGAATTTTGCCGATCAATTCGCCGATGTTTTTGACCAGACCCTCGACCGTCCCACCACTCTCCAGATCAACAAACGGAAATCTTCCGGCAAAGAAATCATCCCCGAGATGGACCACATTCGACGAGCTGAAGAAGATCACACTGTCGCCATCCGTGTGACCATGCGGGAAGTGAATCGCGCGAATATCTTCACCGTTGAAGTGCACAGATAAAGAATCATTGAACGTGATCACTGGGAGTGCTTCCTTAGGCGACGCCGGCGTTGTGCTATTGAACACTGCCGATTTCTGTTCCGTTGCGAGGCGCTTACGAACATTGTCGTGCGCAATGATCGTCGCTTCGGGACCAAAGGCGACGTTGCCGCCGGTGTGATCCCCGTGCCAGTGAGTATTCAGAATGAAGCGCAGCTTCTTGTCCGCAAGCCCTTTCAACGCGGCGCGAATCTTGTCCGCGAGTGGCGCAAACTGATCGTCAACAATCAAAAGCCCATCATCGCCGACAGACACGCCGATGTTTCCGCCCGAGCCCTGCAGCATGTAAACATTGCCGGCAACTTTAGTGGCTTTGATTTCCACCTTTGAAAAGTCAGTCTGCGCCTGCGCCGAGATGGCACAGAGCAGCACAACAGTTAGCAACAGAAACTTCTTCACGTTTGTTTTCTCCTACGCTTCTGGATTCTTGAGTACTGCGATGAACGGCAGGTTGCGATATCGTTCGGCAAAGTCCAAACCATAGCCAACCACAAACTCGTCGGGAATCGGAAAACCGAGATAGTCGATCTTCACTTCGCGCTGCCGCCGGTCGTGCTTATCGAGCAGGGCCGCGAGTTTTACGCTCGCCGCTCCGCGCGATTGAAGATTAGCGAGCAGATATGAAAGCGTCAGTCCTGTATCGACGATGTCTTCGACGACGAGTATGTGACGACCTTCGATCGGCACGTCGAGATCCTTCATGATGCGGACTTCGCCTGACGTTCGCGTCGAAGAGCCGTAGCTCGAGATCGCCATGAATTCGATACTCACGCGCGTATCGATCGCGCGCATCAGGTCGCTGAGAAAAAAGCACGCGCCTTTCAACACGCCAATCAGCAACGGGTTGAGACCGGCATAGTCGCGCGTGATCTGCGCTCCGATCTCTTTAATGCGCGCCGCAATCTGTTCCTCTGAAATAAGAATAGCTAGATTTGGATTATTAAACTCCGAGTCGAATTGGGCTGATGAAGTAGCCAACTTGTTTCTCCTCTAGTAGGTATTTTCTCTGTGCAAACTCTGTGTTCTCTGTGTCTCTGTGGTTGGTATTGCGAAGATCACCACGGAGGCACAGAGAACACAGAGTTTGCACAGAGAAGAGTTTGCCTGTTTGCCGCGTGGTGCGACATACTATGCAAGCTCTTCCTTAAGGTCAATGACTAACAGACAAATAAAAACACTTCTTTGCGCTGTTGCTCTGACGCTTTTAGCCGTTCCCGCATTTGGGCAGGCGACAGCGGTTCAGCCGTGCCAGCAAACGACAACGCCCCCGCGCGCACGGTTGTTGAGTGTTGACGCGAGCGTTCTCGCGGATCCGGACGTCGAAAAAATAATCGCGCCATACAGCGAGAAAGTCAGTGAGCTGAGTAAAGTGATCGGACGGCTCGAAGGCGGACTCGCGAAAAAGGGTGCAGGCGCAGGCACGCTCGGAAATTTCGTCAGCGACGGAATGCGAGCGCAGGCAAAAGCGAAACTCGGAAGACCAGTCACGCTCGCGATCATGAACTCCGGTGGCTTGCGCAAAAACGACATCGCGGCCGGCGATCTGCGCGCCAGCGACATCTTCGAGCTTCTGCCATTCGAAAACGCACTCGTCGCACTCGACGTCACGGGCGCACAGCTTGTGAAGATCATCGAGGTCGCGACGAAGGACGCGCAATCCGGCGCGCGTATCCACTTTAAGTACAACGATCGCGATCGTCCGGAATACATCAGCGCGAAGCTTGTTGACGATGTTGGAAACGAGCAGGAGATCGATCCGAACAAGACTTACACGATCGTTACGCTCGATTACCTTTTGCGACTCAACAGTGGCGCTTACGCGATTCTCAAGGAAGCGAAGAGCAGCACGCCGCTGAACATCACGTTGCGTGACTCAGTGATGGAATACGTCAAGTCGGAAACTGCCGCTGGAAGGCCCATTCGCGCCGCGGTTGATAATCGCTTTGTACAGGTTGGACCAGGACCCAAGTCGACGGAACCGCCCCGATGATTAATCGACGAACATTTTTAACTACTTCAGCAGCGTTTGGCGTAGGTTTGATAGCGTGTCCGAGCAGTGTACTCGCGGCCGACACGATCATCACGATCCTGCACACCAACGACACGCACTCGCAGATCGATCCTTTGCCGGCGAACGATGCGAACGCAGGGAAGGGAGGAGTCGCGCGCCGCGCGACAGTCGTGAAGCGCGTTCGGAAAGAGAACCCGAACACGTTGCTCGTGGATGCAGGCGACGTGCTCCAGGGCACGCCTTACTTCAACTTCTACAAAGGCGAAGTCGAGTACAAAGCGATGTCTGCGATCGGTTACGACGTGGGCACGCTCGGCAATCACGAGTTTGACAATGGCGTCGAAGCGCTCGCGAAGGCGTTGACGTTCGCAAACTTCGACATTGTTTCTGCAAACTACGATGTAAAAGGTACCGTGCTCGAACAACGAGTCAAACGTTACGTCGTAAAAACGCTCGCGGGAATACGCGTCGGCTTGTTTGGTTTAGGTGTCAGTCCGGTGGCTTTGATCACTCCGGATAATTTCAAAGGTGTGACTTACATCGATCCGGTGGTTGCGGCGCGAGACGTCGTGAAGAAACTGCGTGAAGAAGAGCGTTGCGCGCTCGTCGTCTGCATGTCGCATCTCGGCTACAACGCAGACGCTAAAAGCGGTGATTCGTTCGTCGCATCGCAGGTTGACGGCATCGACTTTATCGCCAGCGGTCACACGCACACGTTTATGAAAGAGCCTGTTACGCAAACGCAACCGTGCGGCGCGAAGACGACGATCTTCCAGGTCGGGAAGAGCGGGATCTACGTCGGGCGTGTTGACTTCACGTTCCGCAACGGAAAACTTGCTGACACCAGAGTGCGCTTGCTCGATCTGAGGGATGTTTGATGGTAGACGATACTCGCGATCGAGTTCGCGCGCTCGTGCGTGAGGTGTTGGCGAAAGCCGCGCCTGAAGCACCTGACGACAAACCCCAATCACGCTTCGTAAACACAGTTCCGGAAGCCAGTACGCAGAGTGCAGTAACGCGTGATGAGTCTGCGAAGAACGTCATCACTGAGGACGACGTGCGCGGGCTCGAAGCCGGAGCCGTGTTAAGGATCGGTGAAGATGCTCGTCTCACGCCGCTGGCCCAGGACATCGTCAACGAACGCAAGATAGAGATCGTGCGCCGGGCGTCGCGACGTGGATCGAAGGCTTCGAAGCTGATCGCAGTCGGCGCCGATCACGGTGGTTTCAAGATGAAGGAAGAGCTCAAGGTTCTGCTCGGTGAGTTGGGCCATAAGGTGCAGGACTTTGGCGCGTACTCAGAAGACGCTGTTGACTATCCTGACTTCGCGCATGCCGTCGCGCGCGCGGTGGCTGATGGCAGCTCAGATCTCGGAATCGTGATTGATGGAGCAGGTGTCGGCAGTGCGATGGCGGCGAACAAGGTTCCGGGAGTGCGCGCGGCGGCGTGTTACTCGGTTGAGGTCGCACGCAACTCGCGCGAGCACAACGACGCAAACGTGTTGACGCTCGGCAGCAAGACGATCAACAGCAGGCAGATGCGCGACATCGTGACGACCTGGCTCTCGACCGAAATCACCGAAGAGCGTCACCGCAAGCGCGTCGCGAAGATCGACGCAATCCAGCGCCAATATCAGAGGTAGCGAGCTAAAATGTAACAAGTCAGAAGAGGGGCTTGCCCCCGCTGTCCGAATTCAAGAGCGGGGGCAAGCCCCTCTTCCTGACTTGTTACATTGGATGCAATCTTTAGTCTACAATGCTCAGCGATGGCCTTCTCGAATAACGGCGATTACGAATTACTGATCGAGCAGATCACGGATGCCATCGTCGCGCGTCTGAATGGCGACGGTGGCTCGGATCAGGCGGCGATGTGCGGGTGCACGTCCGAGTGCTTCCATCGTTGCCCGGAGCGCATGCACCGCATCGTTGACGCGGGCGCGGAGCGCATTGGCCTAGTGCTGGGACAGACGGGCTCAGCGAGGGAATGGGCCAGCCTGATAGATCACACGCTGCTCAAGCCTGAAGCTACAGACGACGACATCAAGAAACTCTGCCAGGAAGCCGCGAGTTATCACTTCGCATCCGTTTGCGTTAACCCAACCTGGGTACGCGTCGCTGCCTGCAACCTGATCGGCAGTGGTGTTCCCGTTTGCACCGTGATCGGCTTTCCACTCGGCGCAACACTGCCGGACGTCAAAGCTTACGAAGCACGCCGCGCGATCTTCGACGGAGCAACGGAAGTGGATATGGTGATCAACGTCGGCGCTTTGAAGAGCGGCGACGATTGTCTCGTCGAGCATGACATCCGTTCGGTTGCACAAGTCGCACACGAGTACGACGCGATCTGCAAAGTGATCATCGAGACCGCATTGCTAACTGACGATGAAAAAGTGCGCGCGTGTGAGGCAGCAAAACGAGCCGGCGCTGACTTCGTCAAAACTTCAACGGGCTTTGCAAAAGGTGGCGCGACTGTTGCCGACGTAGCCTTGATGCGACGCACTGTCGGATCGGAGCTCGGCGTGAAAGCCTCAGGCGGCGTGAAAGGTCTCGATGACGCGCGCAAGATGGTTGAAGCCGGCGCAACACGCATCGGCGCGAGTGTCGGCGTGAAGATCGCGCAGGAAGCAGCCGGCAAAACCCCCACACCAGCAAAGTCTTCCTCTTACTAGGACGGTGATCGATGCCGGCAAACCCGAAGCTCCTGGCAGTGATTCTCGGCGGAGGCGCCGGTAATCGTCTCTTTCCGCTCACGCAACAGCGATCGAAGCCGGCCGTACCACTCGGCGGCAAATATCGTCTCGTCGACATCGCGCTTTCAAACTGCATCAACTCCGACATCCTGCGCACGTTCGTGCTGACGCAATACAACTCCGCGTCGCTCAATCGTCACATCGCCCAAACGTATCGCTTCTCGAATCTCTCGGACGGCTTCGTCGAGATACTCGCTGCTGAGCAGACGCCCGAAAGCCCGCACTGGTACCAGGGCACTGCCGACGCCGT
>DATFDT010000298.1:0-23607 GCA_035251975.1 Pyrinomonadaceae bacterium
CTAAACGAAGAGCGAGGAAACTGAAGTCTCCTCGTGGATCGACTTGATCGCTTTCGCCAGAAGCGGCGCGATACTTAGTACTTTTATTTTATCCAGCTCGCACGCATGATCGCGGAGCGGAATCGTATTAGTTACGATTACTTTTTCAATGTCCGACTCGCGCAGCAACTCGACTGCCTTGCCGGAAAACACCGGATGCGTAAAGCACGCATGTATTCGTTCGGCGCCTGCTTCTTTCAATGCACGCGCGACTTTCGTCAACGACCCGCCGGTGTCGCACATATCGTCGACGATCAAACAACTGCGGCCACGAACGTCGCCAACCACGTTCATAACCTCGGCCACGTTGGCCTTCTCGCGACGTTTGTCGCAAAGAGCAAGATCGGCGTTAAGCCGTTTAGCGTAGGCGCGCGCGCGTTCGGCGCCGCCTGTGTCGGGAGCCACCACCGTCAGATTCGGCAGCGGGTGCTCCTGATAATAGCCGATAAAAACCGGTGCAGCATACAGGTGGTCCACCGGAATATCAAAGAAGCCCTGAATCTGCGCGGCGTGCAGGTCCATTGTCAACAAGCGATCCGCGCCCGCTACGGTGATCAAATTCGCCACCAGCTTCGCCGAGATCGGCACGCGGGGCCGGTCTTTTTTATCAGACCTGCCATAGCCGTAATAAGGAATCACGGCTGTGATGCGCTCGGCTGATGAACGACGAAAAGCGTCGAGCATCACCAGCAACTCCATCAGGTGCGCATCGGTCGGAGGGCAAGTCGGTTGCACGATGAAGACGTCGCCGCCGCGCACGTTTTCATCGATCTGAAAATTGAACTCGCCGTCAGAAAAACGCTCCGGGTACGCTTTCCCCATGTCGCAAGTCAGATGGCGACAAATCTCTTCCGCCAACTTGGGGTTCGCATTTCCAGAAAAGATCTTGATGCCGCCGGTAGTGCTCATATCTTTTCAGAGTGACAAGAATTGGCTGGGGCGGGTGGATTCGAACCAACGAATGCCGGTTCCAAAGACCGGTGCCTTACCACTTGGCTACGCCCCAGTATCTGTTTCTGTTTGCAGTTTTAAGAGAGCGTAAAAAGGGAAAACCCCGAGGAGTTCATTGCCCTGACATATTCGTCGCGTGAAACGGTCTCGCAGGGAAAAACTCGCCATCCTGCTTCACATCTCAGATTTTCAAGTCCGCGATCTCTCGCGGCGTCGCTATCAAAGACACCAAACACGCTCGAACCGCTTCCAGCCAACAAAGCGCCCCACGCACCTGCATCGAGCAGCGCGTTTTTGACGCGCTCGATTTCAGGTTCTATCTCAAAGATCACCCTCTCAAAGTCATTGCGCAGAGGCCATTGCCTGCTGTCGGCGGAATTCAGGTCCGCTAGGGAACTTGAAAGAATAGAGTCCGAGTTGGAAGTTGTCAAGGTAGCAGCATTTAGAGATGCGTAGGCGTGTGCCGTCGAGACTCGGGCGTTCGGAGTGACGACGATCAGGTACTGTTTTGGGCCATCGGGAAGCGGCGTAAGATCCGTTCCCGTGCCAGTTGCGGCACAGCGCCCACCGTGGAAGAAGAATGGAACATCGGCGCCCAAATCCGATGGATCCAACAGTTCTTCAACGCTGATGTAACCGCCTTTCCAGAGTTTATTTATTGCCAGCAGCGCCACAGCCGTGTTTGATGAGGCGCCGCCAAGTCCGCCCTGAGCCGGAATCCGTTTCGCCAGGTGAATGTCGGCGCCAAACCAATCCTGACGACACTCGCTCAAAAGATGCGCCGCCTTAATGATCAGGTTTGAGTTGTCTGTCGGAATTGTTGGATCGTCGCACGTGAGCTTGAGGGGTCCGTTCTCGCTGAGTTGAATTGTCAGTTCGTCGCGGAGCGAGATCGTTTGCAGGACGGTCACGACTTCGTGATAGCCGTCGGGACGTTTACCCGGAATGCGTAGGAACCAGTTGATTTTTGCGAAGGAAGGAAACTTGGCGGGCGTCGTGATCAACGTGTGATGAAAGTCTGCGTCAGATAAATCGAACCGTCCGGACTGACAAAGCTGCCAATGGCCATCGCGCGAAATTCGTTGGACAGTATGTTAGCGCGGTGCTTCGAAGATTGCATCCACTGCTCGACAATGTATGCTCCCGGATCGTCGTAGCCGTTAGAGTACGCGATGTTCTCACCGAGGGTCGAAAACTTCAAAATGCCGGCGGCGCGGGCGCGCTGGGGGAGGCGACGTCCTTCAGGGGTGACGTGTGAGAAGTAGCGGTTGCGCGACATGCTTTCGGAGTGGATCCGGGCCATGCGACAGACATCCGCGTCCCATGTTAGGGGGCGGAGTCCGTTCTTCACGCGCACGAGGTTGGTCTGCTCGAAGGCCCGCTTTTCCACTTCGTTGGGCTCGACGACGGGTGTGACGGGCGTGGGATTCACAGTTACTGGCCGGACAGAGGTGATCAACCGCGCCTCCTGACTAAAAGCAGGAATCGCGATAAATACTAATAAAAGTCCAGCAATTGGCAGTAGACGCAGCATAGCCACGTTCAGAGTAGCAAACTAGACAAACACAGTTCAACGTTTTTCTCGATTGATTAGGAACAACTGTAGGGGTGGCCCTCTGTGGCCACCCGTTCTTTCGTCTCAATAAGAGCGGTTGGCCACGGAGGGCCACCCCTACAGTTGTTACCAAACGGGTTGTTAGGCTTGGCGGTCTGTAAACCGGTACATCGTCTTGAGCCAGGATGATTTGGTAGGGTAGGAGTAGATGAAAACTACGACGGCGATCGCGCCCGCCCAGTAGCTGTAACGCTCATTTCCGGTGATTAGAGTCGCGATAAAGCCGATCCCGGCTATGAAGGCCCCAAGCAAGGCTATCTGAACTGTCGTCTTTTCCAGTGTCTTTAACAGCCCCGAGACACCTTCCAGCCCGGCAATATCCTGAAGCCGCATCGGCTGAAACTTCGTCCGGCGCCAGACGACCGATCCAAGACCGAGTATCAAAATAACGATCCGGACCGCGATATCGAGGGATGGATTAGGTTTCTCTACGAGGTAAGCGTCAGCCAGAAAAGCCACGACCGAGAGGAGGACCGTGGCGATCAGCAAGCCCACCACGGTCGTAGCTGCGGACTTGTGCCGTCGTGCTAACTCCGCCTGCGCTTCTGGCGAGGTGGGTTCCAACGAGGTAAGCCTCCTTAAGGCTTTACGACTGCCGCGGGCGCGCCGCCGTTGCCGTTCGCGTTCTTGGACTTCGAATCAGCAGCCGGCGTCGCCGCTGGTTTCACTGTGCGCTGCGTGGGCGCGTCCGGCGTAGTCAGCGCCGGCAATGTTCCGTTGTAACGGAGCGCCTCATCAATCAGGTCACTGCCTTCTTTTCCATCCTTGCTGATGAGAATGCCGTTTTTGTTGATGGTGACGTCGGCTTTGCCCGAAACCTGTTGCATCAGGTTACCCATGAAGCTCTGCTGCTTTTTCGCCGAACACGGATTCGGCGCGCTCTTTTCAGGGATTGGAGCCCCGATGATGTTCAATTGTTCCCGGGCTTTTTCGTTGAACTCGCTTTCCGGAAACTCCTGCACGAGTTTCTGGTAGTAGCGCGCGGCTTCGTCCGGTTCTTCTTCGGCCTGGTAAGTTGACGCCAGACGGAAGAACACCTCGTCGTTGTACGAGAAGCACGGATACTTATCAGTGATCTCTTTCAAGCGTGACTGCGCGCCCTTTAAGCCACCTTTTCCGGTCGAATATTTCACGTCGTAGTAGAACCGCGCGATCTGCAGGTTGTGCATCGCGAGATTTTCCTGCACCTCGTGTAGACGCGCTTCGACGGTCGCGCGTAGCGGGCTCTTCGGATACTGCTGGAGCAGAACTTTCAATCGCTGCTCGGCTTTGCGGGCGTGCGAGATGTCGCGATCCGAAAGCCCCATCTGCCTCATCTCTGCTTCCGCGACTTTCAAACTCGCGTCGTCAGCAAGCGGATCGGTCGGAAAGAATGTCAGCCAATCCTGGTAAGCCTGTGCCGCCTGGATCAGAGCGCTAGTGGTGCCTTCGAGGAAGAAGGAGTCGGCGATAGCCAGTTTCGCGAGTGGCAGAAACGCTGAATCGGGATATGTGTTGATAATCGTTGCGAACAGCAGGCGACCGGTATCGTGATGGCCTTTGCGCACTTCTTTCGCTGCTTCTTCAAACAACACGCGGTCACGTCCGGCAACCGCGGCGCCCGTTAAATCAGCGTACTTGTCATCGCCGCCGCCAAACAGTCCAAACAACTTCCCTTTTTTCTTTTTCTTGTCGCCTGAAGAATTGCTCGCTGTGGCCGAGGTTCTGAGTCCCGCGGTTTGCTGCAGGTTAGTTTCAACACGCGTATTCAACTCGGTAACCGTACCCTCGAGTCGATCGAGGTCGGTTGGGTCAAATTTTTCGGCTTTATCGTTCTTGCTACGGATGTCGTTTACTTCGTTGGTTACTGAGCCGACTTCCTTTTCGAGGCCCTTCAAAACCGCGACCGGATCGTCGGCGTTGGCCTTCTTATCCTTGTCGGTTTTGATTTCAATCGCCTTGATGGCGGCGTTGAGCGAGCGGCGCATCAAGTCGAGCTTTGACGACATGACGTCCAGCCTCTGGGTGGTCGAGAGTTCTGTCTGGCCGCCGGATTTCTGAGCAAATCCGGTTTGTGCGACCCCTAAGATCAGGGCGCAGAAAACCGCCAGGATAAGAAAGCGAGACCTCATAAAATCAACCTCCAAAGTTAGCCACAAAAAGGCACAAAATAGAATGACGAAGGACGCTGGGCCGGGACGTTACCGCTATCCGATTCACAAATTTGCGATCCGGTTGGCTTTGCCACTAAATGCACATCAGCTTTTTGTGCGTTTTTGTGGCTAAACCCACTGAACCGTTGCGTCCCGGAGTTCTTTTACCGCTCTTTCGGCGTCGGGCGTATTGAAAATTGCCGAGCCGGCGACGATGATCTCGGCCCCGGCTGCCACTACACTTTCGATATTTTTCCGGTCGATGCCACCATCAATCTCGATCCGGACGTTCAACTGTCGCTCTTCAATCATGCGACGCAGTCGCCTCACTTTATCGACAGCCTGCGGGATAAACTTCTGACCGCCGAAACCCGGATTGACAGACATTACCAGAACATAATCCGCGAATTGTAATGCCTCCTCGACCGCAATCACAGGCGTCGAGGGGTTCAACACCACTCCGGCCAGTGCTCCGGCGTCCCTGATCGACATCAGCGTCCGGTGCAGGTGCGCATCCGCTTCGACGTGAACCGAGACCATGTTCGCGCCCGCCTTCACAAACTGCGTCGCGTAAGTGCCGGGATCAGTGATCATCAAGTGCGTGTCGATCGGCAAACGAGTGAAGCCGGCCAGCGACTTAACCACAGGTAAACCAATCGTGATATTCGGCACGAAGTGACCGTCCATGACGTCGACGTGCAGCACGCCCGCACCACCGCGCTCGACGGCCTTGATCTGGTCGCCAAGACACGAAAAGTCAGCCGACAGAATCGATGGAGCGATGTCGATGTGGCGGTCTCTGTTCACTACTCACTGGTTCGGCTTCGGTGTGGGCCGAGGTACCGGACGATTACTGTTTACTGCCGCTGGTCGGGTATTCGCGTTTATGTTGCTGCGCGGAGTTGCGCTGCTGCGCGGGGTCGCGTTTACGTTGGGCGCGCCGGCGTTTGTGTTGGTGCGATTTACGTTCGCGCGATTCGCGTTGATTGATTTGTTTGCGTTACCGTTCGTGTTGCCGTTGGCGTTTGCGTTGTCGTTGGTGTTCTTGGGCTTCGGCCGCTTCGGTTTGTTCTCGTTGGTGTTTGCGGCTGAGTTGGTGTTGCGATTCTCTGCCGGCTCGTCGGGCGTTACGTTTTCGGATGACTCGCCCGCTTTGGCGAGGCGGCTGATGTCCATCGCCACTGTTTGCCCGGTCTTCACGACCTCGCCCGCGCGCGGCAACTGAAACATGACCGTGTCAGGCTGTGCTTCGGTGCTCGGCCTGGTGGCGCGCACGCGAAACTTCAGATCGGCGTCGGCCAGGATTTTTTCAGCGTCAAATCTGTTCTTGCCGACCACATCCGGGACTTTCACTTCCGGGCTACGCAGCGAAAGATAGACTGTGGTCGCCACTCCGAAAAGAAAAACAATCGCAATCGCAATAACGATCGCGATGCTGCGGAATATGGACAGAATTCTGGTAACAACACTCACCAAGTTGCGAAGTCTAGCATTACTTTTGAAAGATCCCAACAAAGAAGCCGTCCGCTCCTTCGCGGTGCGGCCAGGTCCTGAGGATTTTAATCAGCTTCAGATCGATCGTCTCGATTACCTCCTCATTTTCGTCGCGCTCGACTGAACAAGTCGAGTAAACCAGGCGTCCTCCTGGCATCAGGACCTCGACGGCTCGGCTTAATATTCGTTTCTGCTGCTGCGCGAAACCTTGAAAATCTGTAGGCGCGAGACGCCATCTGATTTCCGGATTCGCGCGCAACGTTCCCGTACCGGAACATGGCGCATCGACGAGGACCTTATTGAACGTCCCAGGAGCAAACGGCAATTGCTCAGTAGCATCAAGTATCACTGGGTCGATGTTCTCAAACCGATGCAATAGTGTCGTCGCCACTACTGTTGCCATTCGCGTCATCGAACGATCAGCCGCAACGATGCCCGCATAATCACCAGCACGGTCGGCCATCAACGTCGTCTTGCCTCCTGGCGCAGCACACAGGTCGAGCACCCAGTCGCCGTTAAATACCTCCAACGCATCGGCCGCAAGCTGCGACGCTTCGTCTTGTAGATAAATCTCTCCAGCGGCGCTCATCTCGCGTAGTAGTGATGTCGCCCCGGATACACGCCACGCCCCCTTAACAATGTCGGATGTTTTCAGTACCGCGCCCGCCGCGCTCAGCTTCGACAAGACGTCGGATTGATTCGCTCGATTCGCAACGACTCGAAACGCTGTCGGCGGCACCGTGTTATTCGCACGAGCAAATGCTACCGCTTCGTCGATACCAAACGAGTTTGCCCAGCGTTCAATCAACCAAACGGGATGCGAAGTCTGCACTGCGATCTTCTCAAGCGGATCGGAAATGTCAGCCGCTGGATCGTATTCCGTTTCGCGCACCGCACGACGCAGCACTGCATTAATAAACGCTGTTGCTGAGCTCAATCGCGCCGCACGAACCAGACTCACCGACTCATTCACAGCCGCAGATGCAGGAATGCGCGTGAGAAATCGTAACTGGTAAAGACCGAGCCGCAGCGCGATCCGAACGGCCGCATCCAAACTCTCAACGCGTCGCTTGGAAAAGTGTTCGACAATCGTGTCGAGAAACAACTGCCAGCGGAGTACACCGAGCACGAGTTCATGACACAGTGCTCGATCCAGCGGTTGTAAATTTGATTCTTCGGCTGCCAGCAGAACTGAAGAGAAGGCGCCATTCTCGACCTGCTGAAGGATGTTGAAGGCCGCGACCCGCGCCGGTGAGATTTCTTTCGACTTAACCAAAACGATCGCCAACTTTCAAACGCATGCCGTTGATGAAATCGCGCGCTGCCATCCTCTTGCGCGCTTCCGGCTGCACCTCGAGCACGCGCAAAGAGGTTTGCTGGCCACACTGCACAACCAGTTCATCCTTTTGCGCCACGATCACCTCGCCATTTGAAATACCAGACGTGACAGAGATCGCCGGTTGCGCTTCCCAAAGAATGAGGCTCTTTGAATCGAACTTCGTATAAGCGTTGGGCCACGGTTGAAAACCTCTAATGCGCCTCTCAATCACAAAAGCGCTCTGCGACCAGTCGATCAAACCGTCTTCTTTTTTCAGCACCGGCGCGAATGTAGCATCGGCATCGTGCTGCGGGCGCGGCGTGACAGTGTCAAGACTTGCGAGAGTTTCACCCAGCAACTCCGCACCAATCTCGGCGAGTCGTTGCATCAACTCAGGCGCGGTCTCTTTCTCACCGATCGGTGTTTTGCGTTGCAGCAGGATTGGACCAGTGTCGAGCGCCGGCTCGATGAACATCGTCGTGACGCCGGTTTCGGTCTCACCTTTGATGATGGCCCAGTTCGCAGGCGCGGCCCCGCGATAAAGAGGCAGCAGAGAAAAATGAACGTTGATACAGCCGCGACGCGGCGCGCGCAAAAACGCGTCAGGCAGGATGCGTCCGTACGCGACCACCACCGCGACGTCAGCGTCATGTGAGGCGAAGAGTTGTTTGGCCTCGTCGTTCCTGATCCGCGCCGGCTGAAACACACTCAGCCCATGCGCGACGGCAAACTCTTTGACTGGAGTAAAAGCTACTTTATTACCGCGTCCGGCAGGCTTGTCAGGCTGCGTCCAAACAGCCACGATTTCATGGCCGTCCTCTAAACACCGCCGCAAAGTCGGGACCGCGGCCTGAGGTGTGCCCATGAACACTATTTTCATGTTTCATTAACCACGGATAACACGGATCGAAATCCGGATTTAAAAATCCGTCTAATCCGTGGCTGTTCCGGCTTCGGCTCTCTTCGTCGTTGCTCCAACTCTTTCTGAGGCGACCTTCGCCTGCAGGAACAACAACAAGTAATCGCGCCCGCCGGCCTTCGAGTCGGTGCCCGACATGTTGAAGCCACCGAACGGATGCACACCAACAAGCGCGCCGGTGCACTTACGATTCAGATACAAATTTCCAACATGAAACTCTCTGCGCGCACGATCCAGCTTCGCTTCGTCAGTGCTGTAAACCGCGCCCGTCAGACCAAACTGCGTGTCGTTCGCGATCTTGAGCGCGTCGTCATAGTTCTCGGCCTTGATGACCGCGAGCACTGGTCCAAAAATCTCTTCCTGCTCGATCGTAGCACCGGGCTTCACGTCTGCGATCACGGTCGGCTCGACGAAAAAGCCCTGCTCGCCATCGGAACCGCCACCGATCAAAACGCGCCCGCCTTCACTCTTCCCTTTTTCAATGTAAGCGTTGATCGACTTGAATGCCTTCTCGTTGATCACGGCGCTCATCGTCGTCGACTGATCGGTAGGATCGGCAAGCTTGATCTTGGCAGTGCGGTCGGCGATTTTCTCGAGCATCGTGTCGTAAACTCGACTGTCGATAATCGCGCGTGAACACGCCGAACACTTCTGTCCCTGAAATCCAAACGCCGACTGCACGACGCCTGTCGCCGCCTCTTCGAGATCAGCATCGTCGGCAACAATGATCGCGTCTTTGCCGCCCATCTCCGCAACGACACGCTTGATCCAGATCTGTCCCTCATGAACTTTCGCGGCGCGCTCGTTGACTCGCAATCCGATTTCCTTCGATCCAGTGAACGCGATGTAACGCGTCTTTGGATGGTCCACCACCACATCGCCAACTTCCGCGCCCGAGCCCGTCATGAAGTTCACGACACCCGGAGGCAAACCAGCTTCTTCGAGTATTTCGAAGAACTTGAACGCGATTGCCGGCGCATCTGACGACGGCTTCAAGACGACTGTGTTGCCCGTAACGACGGAAGCGACAGTCATGCCTGCCATGATCGCGAGCGGGAAGTTCCAGGGTGGAATCACCGCACCGACGCCCAGTGGCACGTATTCGAGTTTGTTCTGTTCGCCGGGAATGTGAACGAGCGGCTGATCGCTTGCATAACGCAGCATCTCGTGAGCATAGAATTCGCAGAAGTCGATTGCTTCGGCCGTATCGCCGTCGGCCTCGGGCCACGACTTTGCGACTTCAACGATCATCCACGCTGACATCTCGTGTTTACGCTCGCGCATGATCGCAGCGACGCGAAACAGCAGTGCGGCGCGATCCGCAGCAGGGGTGTTCTTCCACGTCTCGAATGCTTTTGCGGCTTCTTCAACCGCGCGATTCGCGAGCTCTTTCGTTGCTTTGTTGAAGCGTCCGACCACCTGTGTGCGATTCGCCGGGTTGATACTTTCGAGAAAGTTGCCGGTGTTGATGCGTTCGCCGCCGATGACGAGCGGATACTCGCGTCCGAGCTGACTCTGGACCTTCGCGATCGCCTCGCGCATCGCCTGCGCGTTTTCTTCTTTGGTGAAATCTGTGAATGGTTCGTTACGAAATTCTGCGGGCATGATGTCTCCAATACATAGACTAATAGGTCCTATAAGACTTATCTGACTTATAGGACCTATTGATTTTGTTTTCTAATCCCACTTTCCAGCTTTTTGTAATTTCTTGATCTTGCGCTTTACGAGTTCGCGTTTAAGCGCGCTCATCTTGTCGAGAAACACGATGCCGTCGCAGTGATCGGTTTCGTGCAGCATGCAGCGCGCGGTCAGTTCCATGCCGTCGAGCTCAAACCACTCGCCTTTGACATCCTGCGCGCGCACGATCGCACGCAAACTGCGCTCGACTGGCGTGAAGATGCCGGGAAACGACAGGCAGCCTTCTTCGCCATTCTGATTTCCCTCGACGCGCAGCACCTCCGGATTGATCAGTGTCACGCGCTGTGACGGATCCTTGCCACCAGAGCAGTCCATCACGAAGAGTCGCTGCGGAACTCCAACCTGCACTGCGGCGAGTCCGACACCCGGCGCCGCATACATCGTCTCAAACATGTTGTTGACGAGCTTCTTGAGATCGTCGTCAAACTCAGTCACCGGATCTGCTGGTGTATCAAGCACCGGCGCCGGCCACTTAACTATTTCCAATAAAGCCATGGGGTTGATTCTACAAAAATCTCGGCAATTCCGAAAACCTGCCTACTAATACCCTCGTAGCTGTTCGCGATAACCATCAAAGTTGCGCTTCATCTCGCCGAGGCTATCGCCACCAAACTTCTCTCGCATCGCACCCGCGAGCACCAGCGCGACCATCGATTCGCCAATCACGCCCGCTGCCGGGACAGCCGTCACATCCGAGCGCTCAAATGCCGCCGCCTCTTCTTCTTTCGTATCGATGTCGACTGATCGTAGCGCGCGTCTCAGTGTCGAAAGCGGTTTTAGATGACCGCGAATGCGAATCTGTTCGCCGTTCGTGATACCGCCTTCAAGCCCGCCCGCGCGATTCGTCTCGCGAATGAATTCGCGTGTGCCGGCGTTGTAAGCAATCTCGTCGTGTACTTCAGATCCCGGCAGACTGCTCGCCTCCGCGCCGGCGCCGATCGCCACCGCTTTCACCGCCGGTATCGACATCACTGCCTGCGCGAGTAGTCCATCGAGTTTCAGATCCCATGACGTGTGCGAGCCCAAACCCGGCACGACGCCTTTTGCTGCGACTTCGAAGATGCCGCCGAGCGTGTCGCCCTTTTGACGCACTTCATCGATCAGATCGATCATTCTTTGTTGTGCGTCGTTGTCGGCGCAGTGAAGTGGTGCGTCGTCAGGAATGGCGGCGATCTGTTCCCAGCTCAACTCGAGCGGCGACTCGGGAATCCCGCCAAGCTGGATCACATGACTGCGCACTTCGACACCGAAATAAGCCAACAATTGTTTCGCGAGCGCGCCACACGCGACACGCGCCGTCGTTTCGCGTGCTGATGCGCGTTCGAGGATGTTGCGGAGATCGCGCACGTCATATTTCAGACCGCCAGGCAGATCGGCGTGGCCGGGTCGTGGGCGTTTCAGACGTCTCGACTTCTCCGGCGCGATATCTCGCGGCTCGGACGCCATGACGTCGGTCCAGTTGGGCCAATCTTTGTTCTCGATTAGTAAAGTGAGCGGCGACCCGAGCGTGAGTCCATGCCGGACACCGGTAAGTATCTCGGCATGATCGCGCTCAATCTTCATCCTCCCCCCACGCCCATACCCGAGCTGGCGTCGTCGCAGTTCCTTATCGATCAATTCCTGATCGACGGGTACTCCGGCGGGCAGTCCTTCAACAATCGCGACGAGCGATCGTCCGTGTGATTCTCCTGCGGTAGTGAAACGTAGCATCTAATCTGTTCTCTGCGTAACCTCTGCGTTCTCAGCGCCTCTGCGGTGATATTTACCACAGAGACGCAGAGGACGCAGAGGTTACGCAGAGTTAATCCTCCAAGCCTAACACCCTACGGTGAATTCCCGTCTTCAATACTTCAACCGGCTTTGCCCGAAAAGTCGTTATAGATGCTCTTCTCTGTGCAATCTCTGCGCTCTCTGTGCCTCTGTGGTGAAGATTGCTTAGGAAAAACAACCACAGAGACTCAGAGAACGCAGAGGTTGCACAGAGAAATCAGACTTTTCGGGCAAAGCCACTTCAACATTGAAGTTAATCAGCAGTCCCACTTTCCAGCCCCCGAGCTTCAGATAGGTAAGTAACTGCGCGTCGTGAATCGGCGCCAAAGCGTCGACCGATTTTATCTCGACGACCACAACATCAGCGACCAGCAGGTCCAACCGATAACTGCAGCCCCGGCGAATTCCCTTGTACTCTAAAGGCAATGGCCATTCGCGCCTAAATGGTATTTCCTTCAGAGCTAACTCGCGAGTCAAACATTGCAAGTACGCAGACTCCAACAAGCCTGGGCCGAGGTGACGATGGACCTCGATGGCCGCACCGATGATTTCCCTAGTGAGGACGTTAACATGGGTGAACATGTTACGGGTTCCTTTCGCAAAAGTAATTTATAACAATTCTTCAGAGAAGATATTTCCCCGGCCCAGGATTCCGTTGGGATCGAGGGCTTTTTTTATTGTCGCCATCGCGCGCAGTTGAGCGTCGGTGTAGAAGAGGTGCAGGTAGTCGCGCTTCAACTTGCCGACGCCGTGTTCGGCGGACAATGTGCCGCCGACGGAGGCTGCGTATTTTAAGAATTGAACGTAAAGCTCGCGGGCGCGGTCGCCTTCGGTGTCGTTGCGTGGGAGGATGTTTACGTGGACGTGATTATCTCCAATGTGGCCGAAGATCGTGTAGCGCAGGCCACTCGAGGTTAGCGTGTCCTTATATAAGCGAAATAACCCGGGGAAAGCGTCGTCCGGCACGGCCATGTCGGTCGAGACTTTACGCTGCTTGTAGTGCGCAAACCATTCGTTCATCAAAACCGGCAGTTGATGACGAAACTCGCGCAGCTTCGCCTGGTCCTGCTCGTTCGTCGCAAACCACGAATCGGATAGCGCCTGGTGCTGGTCCAGGAGCGACATCCATTCACTTAAGACCACCTCTTCGGTCGCTTCAGTCGTCTCCTGCTCGAAAAAGATCGCGGCCACGGCTTGTGGAGGGATGTTTGGATATTTCTCGCGCAGGTAGTTCAACGACTCATGATCGAAAAACTCGATTGCCCGCGCATCGGCACGCTTTCTCGCATCAGCGACCAGAGCGAGCACGTCTGCTTCATTCGCAAAAAACACGACGCCACTCAGCAGCCCTTCCGGCTTCGGCAGTAGCCTGACTTCGATCTCGCAGATCACACCAAGCGTGCCTTCACTGCCAATGAACAAATCGATCGCGTCCATCTCGGGCGCGATGAAATAACCTGTCGCATTCTTTCGCGTCGCCGGCATATGAAACGGCGGAAGCGTTAGTTCGATCGACCCGACGCACATCTGTCCATTTGCATCCGCGCGAACCTTACCGCGACGCAGATCAATCACTTCACCTGACGCGAACACGACTTTGAGCCGTCGAACGTAATTGCGTGTTGGACCATACTTGAATGTGCGCGCCCCCGAAGCGTTGGTTGCGACATTGCCGCCAACGAAGCAACCGCGTTCTGTGGGATCAGGCGGATAAAGTAAACCCTGCTGGTCCACCGCGCGTTGCAGGTCAGCGAGGATCACTCCCGCTTCAACAACGGCAAACCCGTCGCGATCAATGCTCTTGATGTGATTCAGCTTGTCAGTAGCGAGGACGATCCCGCCGAACGCGACGCGACCACCCACCGTCCCCGTGCCCGCACCGGAAACCGTAACAGGAACTCGATCACGATTGGCGTTTTCGAGAATTTCAGAAACATCCTCGATGCTCTCCGGCAGAACAACCCGATCTGCATAACCGTCGCGGATGAAACTCGCGTCCGTTAAAAACGACTCGATCTCGTCTGGCTGGGACTTTGTTTGCACTACATCACCTGAAGCTCACGATCGCGCAACACCTTGATACGGTCGCGCAACTCCGCCGCTTTCTCAAACTCGAAACGCTTCGCCGCGGCGCGCATCTCGACCCCCAGGCGCGTGATCGTCGCTTCGAGATTCGCGGGCGAGTAGTCTTCAATCTCCTCGACCTCAGATGGCACTTTGAAGTAATCCGCCTCCGACGCCGTAATCAACGTCGCTTCGATCGGCTTCACGATAGTCTGCGGCGTGATCCCGTTCTCACGATTGAATGCCTCCTGTATCGCCCGTCTCCGTTGCGTCTCTTCCATCGCGCGCTTCATCGACTCAGTCACACGATCCGCATACAGAATCGCCTTGCCGCTCGCATTGCGCGCCGCGCGCCCGATCGTCTGTATCAGCGACTGCTCCGAACGCAGAAAACCTTCCTTGTCAGCATCGAGAATCGCGACGAGCGACACTTCCGGCAAATCTAAACCTTCACGCAACAAGTTGATCCCAACCAGCACATCAAACTCACCGCGTCGCAAGTCGCGCAAAATCTTGATGCGCTCGAGCGTCTCGATATCCGAGTGCAGATAGCGAACACGAACACCAACTTCCGTAAAATACTCCGTCAGATCTTCAGCCATGCGCTTCGTTAACGTCGTGACAAGCACTCGCTCGTGCCGCTCCGCACGCTGCCGGCACTCTTCGAGCAAGTGATCGATCTGCCCCTTCACCGGCTGCACTTCCACTTCCGGATCCATCAACCCGGTCGGACGGATGATCTGCTCAACGACTTCACCACTCGCCTTCGTCAGCTCGTAAGGACCAGGCGTCGCCGAGACATAGATTGTCTGCCCGATACGCGATTCAAACTCAGCGAAGTTCAACGGCCGGTTGTCCAACGCCGACGGCAAACGAAACCCGTACTCGACGAGCGTGCGCTTCCGTGACTGATCGCCTTCAAACATCCCACGCACCTGCGGCACCGACTGGTGCGACTCGTCGATGACGATCAGCGTGTCGCGCGGCAGGTAGTCGAGCAGCGTCGGCGGCGGTTCGCCGGGGTTCTTGCCGGTCAGGTGTCGCGAATAGTTTTCAATGCCACGACAAAAACCCATCTCCTTGATCATCTCGAGATCAAACATCGTGCGCTGATGCAGCCGCTGCGCCTCGACGAGTTTGCCTTCCGAGATCAGCTTCGGTTCCCACCATTCGAGCTCCTCGCGAATCGTCTTGATCGCTCGTTTTATTGTGGGCCGCGACATCACATAGTGAGTCTTCGGGTAGATCGGGACGCGCGACGTGTGCTTCGCGATCACTTCGCCGAGCAACGGATCGATCGTCGAGACTGAATCGATCTCATCGCCCCACAACTCGATCCGGTACGCCTGGTCCTGGTAACTCGGATAAATCTCGACGACGTCGCCGCGTACACGAAACGTGCCGCGCTGAAAGTTGATGTCTGACCGTTCGTATTGCAGCTCGACGAGACGCTGCAACAACACGTCGCGCGACATGCGCTCGCCCGGCTCGACAAAGAAAAGCAGGCCGTAATACGCATCCGGGTCGCCGAGACCGTAAATGCACGACACACTCGCGACCACGATCACGTCGCGTCGCTCAAACAGCGCCCTCGTTGCAGACATCCGCAGGCGATCGATCTCTTCGTTGATAATCGCTTCTTTCTCGATGTAGACGTCGGCGGCGGGAACGTACGCTTCGGGTTGGTAATAATCGTAGTAAGAAACGAAGTACTCAACCGCGTTCTGCGGAAAGAGCGTGCGAAACTCCTGAAAGAGCTGGGCAGCTAGTGTTTTGTTGTGCGCGAGCACGAGCGTCGAGCGTTGCGCGCGCTGAATGACGCTCGCGATCGTGAATGTTTTGCCGCTGCCCGTGATGCCGAGCAGCACCTGATCTTTGGCGCCGTCGTTCAGGCCCTTGACGAGCTGGTCGATGGCGGCAGGCTGATCACCCTTGGGTTGATATTCGGATTGAAGCTTGAACACGGATTTACACAAATTGAAAACGGATTTACCTGTACATCTTGGTAAATCTTGTAAATCCTGTCAAAAACGGGTGATTGATTCGGCGGCGGCGGATCTTAATTCGGGGGCGAGCGCTGTATTTGCGGCGAGGCGTTGCAGGGTTGAGGTGACTTCAGGTTCGCCACTTGAGGCAAGCAATCGGATCACGGCGAGACTGATATCGAGACTCGGATGTTTCTCGATGATGCTGCTGAGCGGCTCGACGACGCCGGCCTTCGCGACGAGAAACAACAACGAAAACGCGCTGTAACAGTTCTCGTGATTTTCAGCCATCAAATCATCGATGGCTTCGTACAACAGGCCCGAATCAGCAAGCGCGCTGCCGATGCGGCGGCGTTCTTCCGGCGAGCCGTCGCGCAGTGCGTCGTTCACGAGTGTCGCCGCCTGATCGGGATCCATTGCATACAGATCACGGACAGCTTTCTCGCGCACTGCGGGCGACGGATCGTCTAGCCGCCGGGCTATCTCGTCGAATGGTCCAATTTGTGGCTTGTGACGACCATGGGCGAGATCGTGTGCGGCTTGTCGGAGTGTGGCGATGTCTCGCGCCCAGCGCTCATCGTCAGTTCGTCGTGCTAACAGTTTCTTAGATTGCTTCACTTCAATACGGAGTCGTTTACAGGATTTACAAGATGAAACAGGATTTACATGTTTATCCTGAAGAATCCTGTAAATCCTGTAAACGACTGACTCTACCCTTCATAACCCGCGGCTAGACTGAGCGGTGCGTCAGACACAAACTCCGGCTCAAAGATCACCTCCGGCTCTCTCGGAGCCTCAGTACGCGTCAACTGAAACTTCGTCAACACCAAACGGCTCACCGAGAAACCTAGACTGCCATCCAACACACACATCTGCTCCGCCACAACGCGCTGTGACACACGCTCGAGCGCCTGCTCCAACTCGCGCCCGGCCGTGGCCACATCGTCGGCAATGATCATCTCGAAATCCTGACCGCCGCTGACACGACGTCGCGAGTGATTTTGCAGCAACACGCCCGCCTCTTTGTGTATCCGCCCGGTCGCGACAATCATTAAGTGCGAAGCCTCAGTGTCGATCTCCAGATCGATAGCCCAACGCGCCAGCGCCGGCGTCAGATCGCCATCACGAGTCACGATCAGAAACGACTCGCCGCAGATGTTCGCCATTAACTGACCGTAACCATTGCCTTCGGCTGGTCCAAGCGCGATCTCGCGTTCTGGCACGCCCATCTCGCGCAACAGAAAATGAATCCGGCTGACGAGCCACGATCCGTCTTCGAGCAACGACGACGCCAGTTGTGTCGGCGCGATCACTTCTTCGACGTTCTCATCAGCCACAGGCGCGCCACATTCGCTACACGTCGCATCACTCACCGTGACGACTGCAAGCGCGTGTGGATTCGGTAAGCGAAAGAGCGCGTGTCCTGTTTTGCGGCAACTGATCTGGACTTCCCTTTCGACAAGGCCCGCGTCTTCGAGACGTTGAATCGGCACGTCGGCAGATTCCGTGTGACCGGTGAGCAGTTTGGCGGCGTAGCCTTCCTGGTGTGCGTTGCGCGCAGTTCGCAGAAACACGCGCGCGCTTTCGTCTTCGAGTTTCGACGCGGCGAGAATGCGCTTGCTCATCGTTTCCCTGCGGAGGCTCGTGAAGAGCGAGTCGGCATCCTGTCGCTCGACGAATGTTCTGAATCCGCGCGCCATCGCGGCGCCGCTCGTCTGCCACTCCGGGAACGACATCGCGATCTGTTGCTGCTGCGAGAGCAGGGCGCTGCGAACGTCTTGACAGAATCCGTCGAGCTTTCGGAAGGGTTCGGGTGTTTGTGCTTCGTAGACAATGCCGGCACGAACGGAGTCGTCGTCTTCGAAGACGAGGAAGAGAATGTGATCTTGAAAGCTGAACAAATCGCCACGCACGTACGGCTCGCCCGTAGTTGATTCGGTCGAATTCGCGAGCGAAGTCTCCATTTCGTTGACGTGATCCATGCTGAGCAGAACGTCTTCGAAACAGCGCAGACGCTGCGAGCGGATCAGCGGCACGAGGTTCTGCGTGTGAAGTTCCTGGAGCAGTCTGATGCGTCCGGTAGTGTGAACTGCGAGATTCAGGGTTTTGCTTTCGAGAAATAACATCGGGTGTTCCTCAGTTGAAAAAGGGATTTCCAGGGCAAAGAACAGAACAAGTCAGGAAGAGGGGCTTGCCCCCGCTTGTCCAATCCAAGCAAAGGCGGGGGCAAGCCCCTCTTCCTGACTTGTTCTGTTTATCGGCTGACATTGATCGTTACCGTCTGTCCACCATTTGCCGTCGCTGGATAACGACGCTGCCGCGCGATTCGCAGGGCGAGCGCCTCGTAGCTGTCCATGCCGGGTTTTGGATTTGCGATCGCGGCTTTCAACACGCGTCCATTCTCGATCTGCATCACGACCTTGATCGACTGCGATGTTGGTTCAGGTTCCTTTACTGGCTGTGCTTGGGCTACGTATTCGGACTCGCTCTTCACTTCAGGCTTCGCTCGCTTCTCTTCTTTGCGGTTCGGTCTATTGATTGTCGCGACCGTCGCTTTTGGCGCCTCGGGTTCGGCTGCGACTGGCGCGACGTGAGTTTGGGTAGGCTGCACTGCCGTCTCAGCAGCCGCGTTGTTGTTGAGACCACCGATCAAGGCAATCACGATCGATAGTCCAACCGCGATCGCGATCGCCGCACCAATCAGGAACAGCGAGCGCTTGCGCACGATCACAGGCGGCGCGGGCGGCAAGGCGAGAACTTCAGGCTGCGGCAGTACTGCCGTTTCAATTTGGGCAAAACTGTCATCCCAACAACCAAACAACTCCGCCACCGCACGTTTGTACGATGACTCAATCGATCGTCGTGAGCTCTGTATCAACGGATTGAAATTGAACGACGCTTCCGGTTGGGCCAATGCAACGCAGATTGCCTGCAAACCCGTGAGCTCGTTCATGCGCGCGTCGATCAGCTCGCCATTTTGAAAGAAGAACGTCGCCGGACCTTTGGCATACTCGATCAAGAGCCGGCCCGACTTGCGTTGATGACGGAGAATCCCGACGAGATCGGAAAGGGGATAATTGCTGAGGTGTCCGGTCAACACCACGAAACGCTCGTTCTGCATTAATGCTCCTTAAAACAATCTACGGACAGCCCTGAACTACGCGACACGAGAAGTTGTATTGCGGGAATGTCTGGGCCAACTTCTTCGCCAGCGAATGGTCGAGGTTTTCCAGGACTCGATATTCCTCCATCAGTTGCTTCTCCATTCCAAGTTCCTGGTAAGCGAGACCCAAACCGTAATGTGCCTTCGCCATGCGCGGCTGCAACACTGCGGCTTTCTTGAACGCGTCGGCAGCATCTCTAAACCGGCCCATCCGAAAGTTTGCAAAACCCAACCCATACTGCGCTTCGGCGTCGTCGGGATTGAGTTTTATCGAGTCTTTAAATGCTTTTATGGCTTCGCGATCTTTGTGCTGATTGAGGAAATCACGCCCGGCAAGAAATAATCCGTTTGCGCTAGCATCCGTGTTATCCGTGGCTGGTTTAACCACGGATTCCACGGATTTAATGGGAATAAATGCTGGTGGAGGCTCGGATGCGATCTGCACGGATAAAGCAGGTGTCGACAGGGCAACAGGATCAAGAAACTGCTGATCTGAAATCTGCCTAGAAGCCTCGGGGACGGCGGGCGCCGTTTGCACCGGTTGCGGCTTTGGCTCCGACTTTGGCTCCTCAGCAATCTTCGCGACAGTGTCGTCGTAGTAATAGGTGACTGTCCGGTAGGTAACCTCGGTTGGTTCTTGCTTCAACTCTCCGTTCTCGAAAACAACCAGACTGGTCATCATCTTCGTCCAGTTGCCCAACTTGTCGAACTCATAATTGTAGGCTTCGCGACTGAGGATCGCGCCACGCTCGTCGCGCACGGTCATCTCGGTGATGTTGCCGCGCTCGTCGTATTTATATTCTTCTTTGCCTACAACTCCGTCCCTGAGGGGATACGAAGTGTTTTCAATGCGATTGCCTTTGATTCCGTAGGTGGTGATTTCGACCAGTTGCGGTGGTCCTTCGACTGGGCGTCCGTCCTTGAGCTCGATCTTTGCGGTTTCGGTTCTGACTCGACGCACGGAGCCAAGCAGTCCATCCTGCTCCTTCGTGCTGTCGAGAACGGTGATTGCGGCGCGCGTAGTGACACTGGCGTTTTGCGCTTGTGAGGGCGCAGCAAGAGTCAAAATAGCAGTCCACAACATAAAAGCCGGCAGAAGCCGCCGCACAATACAATTCATCTCGACTCCTCCAAGTTTCAAATAGCGTCGGGGGAACGGGGGAACTCGGGGGGGCCGAGCCCATATGTTGTACAAACTGTGCGGAAGAATACAATAACTGGACGGGAATTGCTACGGAATTGTTAAAGTATTTTGTGAGGGTATAGGTCCTATGTCTTTATAGGACCTATTGCTCGTCGCTGAACTTGTAGCCGATGCCCCAAACGGTCAGGACCATCTGCGGGTTCTCGGGGTTCTCTTCGATCTTGGCGCGCAGGCGATTGATGTGCGAGTCGATCGTCCGGTCGTAGCCTTCGTATGAGTAATCCCAGATCTTTTCGAGCAGATACTTGCGCGGAAACACGCGGCCCGGATTCGACGCAAACAGGCGAAGGAGGTCAAATTCCTTCGGCGTCAGCTCAACCTGCCGGTCGCCAATCGTCACCTCGCGCTTGGCCGAGTCGATTCGCAAACGGCCGCGCACGATTGGCGCTTCATCGCGCATTCCTTCGGTGGTTGGGCCATTTCGGGTACGCCGGAGTACCGACTTGATGCGCGCTTCGAGTTCGCGCAGGCTGAACGGTTTGGTGATGTAGTCGTCCGCGCCCATCTCCAGCCCCAGCACCTTGTCGACCACGTCGTCCTTGGCGGTAAGCATGAGAATGGGCAGGTAGCCGACCTTCTCGCGCAGTTCCTTGCAAACCGCGAGGCCGTCCATCTTGGGCAGCATCAGGTCCAGGACCACTGCGTCAGGAGGATCGTCCAGCGCGGCTTTCACGCCGTTCAGGCCGTCCTCAACTGTTTTAACGTTGTACCCCGCGCGCGAGAAATACTCGCTGATTGCAGTCGAGATATTCTCATCGTCTTCCACTACCAGCAGCGATACTTTACGTTCGCCTGAGTCGGGGACTGCGAAGTTTTCTTTTGCTGTTTTCTGTCTGTCAGTAGCTGTAGCCATCGGAGTTTAGTCGTCGAATTGAAACTGACAGGAGGCTCAGAGGGTACGCACCACGGGGTCTTTGGCGCAACTCGGTTCGGGCGAATAGTACAGGAGAAGCGGTGCCCTGTTCAAGCCCAAAGTGCTCCTGCTATGCTGTTCCTGACCATCATCCCAATAATAAGGACCCGAAATACGATGACACCCGAAGAACGAAACGAGCTCATCACCACCTATGCCGCCGGATATAACGAAGTCATGAACGCCCTCGAGGGATTCCCCGCTGACAGCCTGGGCGCGCATCCCATACCCGGCAAATGGAGCGCGCGCGAGATTGTTCATCACCTCGGCGACAGCGAAAGCTTCTCAGCCGCCAGATTACGAAAACTTCTTATCGAAGACAATGCAGTTATTCAGGGATACGATCAGGACGAGTACGCTAGCAAGCTTCGTTATAACGAGCGAGACATGGCGCCGGCGCTCGACGCTTTCCGTAGTTCACGTGAATCGACCGTGCAACTTCTGCATTTGATGAGTGAAGACGACTGGCAGCGAGTCGGCACACACACCGAGAGCGGCCGCTACTCGACTGAAGACTGGTTAAAGATCTACGCCGCCCACGCGCACAACCATGCATCACAAATTAGACGACTTCGCGAAGCTCTCCAATAGAATTTGAGCCGCTTGTATATAAATCGTTCCCCTTCTTGACAAACGTTTTTAGCGCGCGCAAAATCCGACCCTCTATCCATCTAACAATGAGCGCTGCACCTGTTCTGCAAACATCTCTTTCTGATCTGAAACTGCATCGCCGCGGTAAGGTACGCGACGTTTACGAAGTTGACGATCAAAGCTTGCTGATCGTCGCTACCGATCGCATCTCCGCTTTCGATTGCATACTGCCGACGCCGATCGAGCGAAAAGGCGAAGTGCTGACTGCACTCTCCGAGTTCTGGTTTGAGAAGCTCGGACACGTCGTCGCCAATCACTTGATCGAGAGCAACGTCGACGCAATGCCGCCTTCGATCCAGCGTCACGCGCAAACTCTTAAAGGACGCTCGATGCTCGTGCGCCGCGCGCAAGTGTTTCCGGTTGAGTGCGTGGTGCGTGGTTATCTCGTCGGCTCCGGCTGGAAAGATTATTTGCGCACAGGCTCAGTCTGTGGTCACAAACTTCCTGAAGGTCTCGTCGAATCTGCGAAACTTCCCGAACCGCTCTTTACACCGTCAACGAAAGCTGAAGAAGGACACGACGAGAACATCACTGAAGATCAAGTACGCGATCTGATCGGCGCGGAGAACACAGCGCTGCTGCGCGACACTACGCTGCGTCTCTACACGGAAGCAGAAGCGCATGCGCGCGAGCGTGGCATCATCATCGCCGATACGAAATTTGAATTTGGACTGGATGAAGACGGACAGCTCTTACTGGTCGACGAAGTGCTGACGCCTGACTCCTCACGATTTTGGCCTGCTGACGAATACGAGCCCGGGCGTTCACAACCTTCGTTCGATAAACAGTTCGTGCGCGACTACCTCGAGACACTCGATTGGGACAAGAAGCCGCCCGCACCGGCAATTCCACCCGAGATCGCCACCGCCACGACTGCGCGTTACCTGGAAGCGTACCGATTGTTAACGGGAAAAGAGCTTTGATGCGCACCCGACTCGAAAGTCTGATCGACGAGATGCTAGAGGGCCACATCCTTTTGGATGAAGCGCTCTGTGAGTTTGAAAAGCTATATATAAAGAAGGCCCTCGCGCGCCACAAACAACATCTCTCGAACACAGCCGCCGTCCTCGGCATCCACCGCAACACCCTCGCCAAACGCGTCGCCACCTACAAAAACCAGGACTCGCTACAAAACGGCACAAAAGTCACAACCCTGAAGAAGGCTGCGTCCCGCTAATAATCTCTCTGCGTAGTCTCTGCGTCCTCTGCGCCTCTGCGGTTTACATGCGTTCTCGTTTTCTTTTACCGCAGAGGCGCAGAGAACGCAGAGACTACGCAGAGTTACTGTTTATTGGCGCCCGTTTCGGCGACGAGATTCGAGGCGTGCAGGAGACTTTCGAACGTGCCGGCGTCGGTCCACCAGCCTTCGAGCTCGTCCCATGTCATTGCATCACGCTCGATGTAGGCGTTGTTGACGTCTGTGATCTCGAGCTCACCGCGGCCGGACGGTTTAAGATCTCGAATGATGTCGTACACCGTCTCGTCGTACATGTAAATGCCGATGACTGCATAGTCTGACTGTGGTTTCGCCGGCTTCTCGTCGATACGGACCACGCGCTTGCCTTCGAGTCTCGGCACGCCGAAACGTTGCGGATCCGGAACCTTCTTCAAAATGATCTTGGCGCCGCGACCCTGGCGATGATAATCAGCGACCGCCGCACGTATGTTTCCCTCGATAATGTTGTCGCCAA